>JAYUVJ010000400.1:0-5843 GCA_043754155.1 Acidimicrobiia bacterium | reverse complement strand
GTGAGTGACGCTGCACTCGAAGCGTTAAGTTTCTGGGCCGGAGATCTTCAACAAGAGTTTTTCTCGCTCGTCGGATTTCACGGGGGAGTAACGACAGCTTCTCTACTTTTTCGTAACGAACGGGGCTCGCCACTTGCCCCACGCGACGTGCGACGGATTCTTGACCGAAGGGCCGGTTCCCCGGTGAACCCGCACGCCTTACGCCATACTTTTGCCACCCACCTACTTGACGGGGGTGCAGACTTACGCATTGTGCAGGAAATGCTGGGTCATGCCGATCTTGCGACAACTCAGCTCTATACACACGTGAGTAAAGAGCGGCTACGGACGGTATTTGATTCGGCTCATCCGCGTGCCTAAACATCGAATTAATCGTGACGTGCGAACCAATCAACCCAGCATGGGTGGGTCAAAAGGCCCAGAACTTGGAAGAAACGGGCATGCGATCCCTCCTTTCGTTGGTTGACGCCGGTAGCCTTACTTAGTCCATCCTCTCAGGAAGCCAATCGTTGAACGAAGAAACCGACGAACAACGTGCCCTAGCAGAGCTTTGGGCCATCTATAAAGGGACCGCATCGCCTGTTTCTCGAGATCGACTGATACTGCATTACTCAGCCCTTGTCCGCTACGTGGCAAGCCGTGTGTCGGTAGGTTTGCCTCAGAATGTTGAACAGGCTGACCTCGTTAGCTACGGCATTTTTGGTTTGATCGATGCCATCGACAAGTTTGAGATGGATCGAGGGATCAAGTTTGAGACCTACGCGATTCGTCGTATCCGAGGCGCAATCATTGACGAACTTCGCTCCATCGACTGGGTTCCGCGTTCAGTTCGAGCAAAGGCAAGAGCGGTCGAAACAGCGTTCGGTTCACTTGAAGCGGATCTAGGACGTGCTCCAACCGATGCCGAAATGGCAAAAGCATTGGAAATGAGCGAAAGCGACTTGCAAGGGATTTTTGCGCAAGTTTCCTTTGTGGGCGTCGTTGCTTTGGACGATGTGTACAACCGTGGGGAACGGGGCGAGACCACCACGCTCGCCGACACTATCGCCGACAAAAATGAAGGCCCCAGCAGCCTTTACGAATCTGAGGAGCTTCGTCAGGCGCTTGCCTCGGCAATCAATCGAATGCCAGAGCGGGAGAAAATCGTCCTGACGTTGTACTACTACGAAGGACTAACGCTGGCCGATATTGGCGAGGTGCTGGGAGTAACTGAGAGCCGGGTCTGTCAGATCCACACTCGAGCGGTGTTGCAGCTTCGAGGAAAACTTGCCGCCAACGGGCAGGATAGAGTTTTGTAACCAAATATCGGCGTTGAACGTTGTTGCTACCGAAGTTGTACCGGCTTCCCCCGCCATTAACTTGTTCGCTAACCGCTTTCGAGTCGTTGTCCAGTAGGTGGGCTCATGGTTGCTGTTTTGTCCTGCGCTGTCGTTTTGTTGTTTGCGGTTTCTGTGGGTCGGATTTGTTCCTTGATTGGACTTTCGGGCCAGCGTGATCGACGACGTTGGCTTCGTGCTGTTCGAGTGCAACTTTTGCTAGGGCTCTGCTTATCCCTAGCCACGTTGAGAGGTAGCTGGGCTTCGGCCGGTGTGTTGCCGCTCCGAGTTTCGCTAATTCCCCCGGTCCCTGGGGGGATCGTTGATAATTGGCGCCCTCCATCGAGCCCGTATGGCCCGGGGAACCGTGGAGTGGATCTTCGGGCCAGCGTGGGAGATCCGGTCTTTTCCGTGGGGGATGGGACCGTAGCGTTTGCTGGCCAAGTGGGTGGGCGAGTGTTTGTAGTTATCGATACCGGAGCAGGACTGCGGATCACGTTGGGTTTCCTAAGTCGAACGCTCGTACGGACCGGGCAGAGGGTGAAAGCCCGAGACGTTGTCGCCTACGCCAACGGGCCAGTTCACGTCGGCGCCCGGCAAGGGACTACTTACGTCGACCCCCGTCCGATGTTTGCTCGAAAACTCGTTCGACTGACTCGCTAATCACGGCACACGCTGAAGCGTCCACGCTGTTCTAAGAAACCGCTAGCATTGACGGGTCCTGAATCCAATCAGGAACGGACAGGGATGCCTCCGGTCGCCAAACGCAAATTCGCGTGAGGTGCCATTCCTTTGCCCGAATCTACGCACAACCGGAACCTAGGAGCAAACAAAATGGCTGCAAGCCCTGTCGTCACTATGCGCCAGCTACTCGACGCTGGCGTCCACTTCGGACACCAAACCCGTCGTTGGAATCCAAAGATGAAGCGATTCATTTATGGCGAGCGCAATGGCATTTACATCATCGACCTCAACCAAACCCTGAATCGGGTTGAGGCTGCCTACACCTACGTCCGCGATCTGGTCGCTGGCGGCGGAACCATCATGTTCGTCGGCACCAAGAAGCAAACCCAAGATCCCATCGCCAGCTACGCTGACCGTTGCGGCATGCCGTACGTGAACGAGCGTTGGTTGGGTGGCATGCTCACCAACTTCCAGACCATCAGTGGTCGCGTGAAGAAGATGACCGAGTTTGAGCGAATGGTTACCGCCGGTGACTTCGGTGCCATGCCCAAGAAGGAAGCCCTCATTAAGAGCCGTGAGCTCGTCAAGTTGCAGCGCAACCTTGGCGGTATCCGTGGCATGAAGCAGCTGCCCGATGCCATCTTTGTTCTGGACACCAAAAAAGAACACATCGCTGTAACCGAAGCGAACAAGCTTGGTCTTCCGGTTGTTGCCGTGGTTGACACCAACTGTGACCCCGACGTTATTGATTTTGTAATCCCAGGTAACGATGATGCCATCCGTGCTGGCAACCTTATGTGCCGCATCATCGCCGATGCCGTTGAAGAAGGTCGTTTCATCAATGCCCGTCGAAACGGTGGACGTTCAACCGTGCCGAGCACCCAAGATGCGGTTGTAGATGCTGAAGCTGAAGTCAAGCGTTCTGAGCAGCAAAACGAAGCTCGCCGCCAGGCCGCAGTGGCCCAGGCCGAGCGTGAAGCCCGTCTTCTGGCCGCCAAGGCCGGAGCCGCCGCTGCGCCTGAAGCTGAAGCCGCGGTCGAAGTCGAAGTTGTCGCACCTGCTGAGCAAGCTGCCCAAGAAGTAGTCGCAGAGGCCTAAGCCGGAGAGTAGCCGGGGTGCCGGCCTGGAAAAGTCGGCACCTCAAATCCGCCGAACCGCGACGCATCCCGTCTCTCCCGACGCATTGGTCGGAGACAGGATCAATTCGAGTCTGTTGTCGGCGAGTCCGTTTACGGAACGGGCAAAAATAAGTAACAACGAGAAGCAAACCCAGATACAACGTCTGAACTACCAGTCGAAACAAGAACGCACAACGATCAAAGGGCCGAGAAACGAATATGGCAATCACCGCTAAGGACATCCAGAAGCTCCGAGAAGTAGCCGGCGTCGGCATGATGGACGCTAAGAAGGCACTTGAGGCTTGCGATGGTGACTTCGAAGAGGCAAAGAAATACCTCCGCGAAAAGGGCTTGGCCAAAATGGCTGAGCGTACCGATCGGGACAATGCACAGGGTGCCGTCGCTATTGGTGTCGCCGGAAACGCTTCGGCCATCGCACAAATAAAGTGTGAGACCGACTTCGTGGCCAAGTCACCAGACTTCGTAAACCTGGTGCAAGACGTGGCCAACTCGGTTGCCGCCGAAGGTGAAGCTGCTGTTTCCAAACATCAGGAACGTCTTGAGAAGCTCATTATCTCGTTGAAGGAAAACATCTCCTTTGGCCGGATTGTTCGATTCGAAGCGCCCACAGGATCGGTTATCGATACCTACCTTCATATTCAAAGCGAGCGCGGTGTGAATGCCACCATGGTTGAAGTTGCCAATGGCAGCCAAGACATGGCTCACGATATTGCTCTGCACATCGCATTTGCTCGTCCGATGTACCTCACCCGCGAAGAGATCCCAGCCGAAGTAGTTGCTGCGGAAAAAGACACGCTTGAGAACATCAGCCGTAACGAAGGCAAGCCCGAAGCTGCGCTGCCAAAAATCGTTGAAGGTCGCCTAAATGGTTACTTCAAGGATCGTTGTTTGGTTGAGCAGGATTTTGCCAAGGACAACAAGCAGACTGTTGCCGGGATCCTAGGGTCGGCGACCATCACCCGCTTCGCGCAAGTCGAAATCGGCTAAATAAACCCGCGTTGCAACAGGTACAACTGAAAAAGTCTCAAGAACGCCCGGCCACTGTGCCGGGCGTTCCCGTTCGGCAAAAACACCAACGAGAAATCAACGCACACGAATCAAAACTTGGCGTGGCGAAACTCAAAAGGTGAATGAAACCCCATCGGTGGTCCAGACGGAGCCTCCGGGCGTGCGACGATGGTCAATGACCAAACACGAGCGTTGAACAAGCCTGAGCTGCACCCGGCGGGCGGCCTTGTCGACAAAAGGACTGAACAATGGCGTCTTCGCGCTGGCCACGAGTGCTATTGAAACTGTCTGGCGAGGCATTCTCCGACCCCACTGGTGAGAGTGTGATTGACGGAGCAGTAGTTCGACGGATCGCCAACGAGATTGCGGACGCGCAGCGTGATTTGGGTGTGGAGATCGCTGTGGTGGTGGGCGGAGGAAATATTTGGCGTGGCGCTCGCGGCGCAAACTCTGGTATTGATCGCGCAACTGCCGACTACATGGGCATGCTGGCCACCGTAATGAACGCCTTGGCTTTGCAAGACGCTTTGGAAAAAGTAGGCCAACAAAGCCGGGTGATGAGCGCCATCCATATGTCCGAAGTTGCTGAACCGTACATTCGCCGTCGAGCGCTTCGTCACCTAGAAAAAGGCCGTGTGGTGATCTTCGCTGCGGGAATCGGGCAGCCATTTCTCACTACTGATACCCCAGCAGCCATGCGGGCAGCTGAGATCGATGCTAAGGCCGTGCTGAAGGCAACCCACGGCGAAGTAGATGGCGTGTACAGCGCAGATCCCAAGCTCGATCGGACGGCCACAAAGTACGACACGGTTTCTTACGCAGAAGTTCTGGAGAAGGGCCTCAAAGTAATGGATGCGACGGCAATAGCATTTTGCATGGATAACGCGTTGCCTATCGTAGTTTTCAACATGATGGAACCAGGCAACATTGCCAAGGTCTTGATTAGCGACCCCCCGATCGGCACTTTGGTCTCGTAAGCTGATTTCGCTGGTCAGCTGCTAGAGCTAAGTACGGGAATTCTCTGGATTTGTCAGCATTTTTGGCCCTTCGACGGAAGTACCTCGCACTGGCGCAGGCTGATCTTCTACGCTGTCGGGATGATTGACGACTTGCTCGCTGAAGCTATGGAGAAAATGGCGAAAGCGTCTTCTCATGTACTTGATGAATTTTCGGCCGTGAGAACGGGCCGAGCGACGCCCGCCTTGGTAGAAAAGCTGCGCATTGACTACTACGGCGCGGAAACGCCGCTTCAACAGTTAGCGAGTTTCAGCGTCCCTGAAGCCCGAGTGCTTATCATCGCCCCATTTGACAAAGGGTCTATCAAAGCGATTGAAAAAGCAATTGTGAATTCGGATCTGGGCGTGAGCCCAAACGGCGACGGGGTGGTAATCCGGTTGAATTTCCCGGCGTTGACTCAGGAACGCCGCAAGGATTACGTGAAAATCGTGAGAGGGAAGGCCGAAGACGGAAAGATTGCATTGCGCAACGTTCGCCGATCGGTCCGCTCAAACTTGGAGAAGCTTGAAAAGGATTCGGCTATTTCCTCTGACGAGCTCAAACGTGCAGAGAAAGACCTCGACAAGCTCACCGATGAATACGTGGCGGAAATTGAAAAGCATCTGGCGTCAAAGGAAACCGAGCTAATGGAGGTTTAGCCACGATCAGGGCGCAAGCGGCACGCCCATTAAGGTTCGAT
>JAYUVJ010000399.1:0-3752 GCA_043754155.1 Acidimicrobiia bacterium | reverse complement strand
GTTGGGCGTTGTCTACGTCGACACTATTGATGAGGTAAACGGATGAAGATTGTCTTGGCTGGAGAAGGCGCCATAGCCCGCAGGCATATTGCTGGTCTGCAGCGCATTGATGGTGTCGAAGTGGTTTCGTTAGTTGGCGGGAATCGCACCGATACTGCAGCGTTTGCCACGGAGTTTGGTATCCCTCACTTCACTGGCGAGTTGAGCGAATCACTGGCTCTTCCTGGCGTCGATGCGGTCGTGCTCACCACGCCTACCCACATGCATGCGAGCGGCGCAATTCAGGTGATGGAAGCGGGCAAACATGTACTGATCGAAATTCCGATGGCCGATTCCTTGGCCGATGCCGAGGCCGTGGTTGGCGCGCAGGTACGCACCGGGGTCACGGCCATGGTGTGCCATACCCGTCGATTCAATCCGAGTCATCAATGGATTCACAACCGGATTGTCGCTGGCGAATTGACGCTGCAACATCTGGTTGTCGAGACATACTTCTTCCGTCGGGAGAACAAAAACGCGCTCGGCAGACTTCGTAACTGGACAGATCATTTGTTGTGGCATCACGCTTGCCACACCGTCGATTTGTTCCAATACCAAACGGGGCAAAGGGCGTCGAAAACTTGGGCGCAGCAGGGGCCGAACCATCCGCAGTTGGGCATTGCCATGGATATGTCAGTTGGCATGGCGGTTCCCACGGGTTCGATCTGCACGCTTTCGCTTTCGTTCAACAACGACGGGCCGCTCGGAACGTTTTTTCGCTACATTTGCGACAACGGCACCTACATCGCCCGCTACGACGATCTTGTCGATGGCAAAGAAGCCCCAATCGATCTCTCGGGCGTTGCTCTATCCAATGACGGAATCGAGTTGCAAGACCGGGAATTTGTCTCGGCGATCCTCGGAGGCCGTGAACCCAATGCCAGCGTCGCCCAGTGCCTTCCCGCCATGGCCACCCTCGACCGTCTCCAAAAAACTCTGTAGCTATCCGGGCATCTGTTTGCAAACTCGTGGAATTGGGTGTTTCTTAAGCACCTAATCCCGCAAGTTTGGGGGCTCAAGGAGTTAGTGGGTAAAGGCGGCGAGGGTTGACAACGAGGATTCGGTTGCGGGTGGCTTCGTCGGGTGCGTAATCGGCGAGAAGGTCCACTAGGTCGCCGTCGTCGGGCGTGTGACGTACGTTGGGGTGCGGCCAATCGGTGCCCCAAAGAATTCGATCCGGTGCAGCAGCGATGAGTGCCTGGGCATAGGGGACAACGTCGGAATATGGAGGTGGCCCATCGGCGGTTAATCGCTCTGCTCCGGAGATTTTGACCCAGCAGCGCTCGTCTGCCATCAGCGATAGCAGGGCCTGAAATGGTTCCTGTTCCACTCCTTTTGTGGCGTTCACGCGAGCCATGTGATCGATCACAAACGGGACGGGCATAGCTTTAAGCAGTGGCATATATTCCGGCAGATCCGTGGCGTCAAAGTGCAACACGATGTGCCAATTCCATTTGGCTACCCGCTCCACAATCTTCCAAAATACTGGGATCTCCGGAGCTCCACCTAGATGGGCGACAAAGTTAAAACGTGTGGATCGGACACCGGCATCGTGCAGTTCTTGGATGGCTGCATTGGTGAAGGACTCGTCGATCATGGCCACTCCGGCGTAGCGACCCTGCCCTTGGATGAGCGCATCGAGCATGGCGGAGTTATCGGTTCCGTGACAGGATGCCTGCACAAACACGGCGTTGCAAAGACCTAAGCGCGCTTGGAATCGTTCGAAGTCATCAATGCCAGAATCAGGTGGGGTGTAGGTACGATCGGAGGAATACGGGAACACGTCGCCGGGGCCAAAGATGTGACAGTGTGCGTCCACAGCGCCGGGGGGTGGCGTGAATCGAAGTGGCGAGTGCGGGTTTGGATGCGGTGGGGCAATCGAGGGTTGGTAGCTCATGCGTACTGCTCCCGGGAGAAGACTTGGCCGTCCATAAGCTTTCGGGCCGTTCGAATGATTCCTGCGCGTTCCATCACGAAGCTGCCATCGGGCTTATGTGACACCTCGATAGCGGCGTCGAAGGTTCCGGTTGGATGTTCAACCACGATCGGTCCGTCGATGGCGGCACAAACACTTGCTGCGGGAGAGCCGCTCAGCAGTGCTGCAGTCGCAACACTGACCGCGCCGAGTACCCCAATGGCGTCGTGGCATCGATGAGGAATAAACGTACGTGTACAGAGCGTCCCACCATCTCGCGGTGCGGCCACTAGGGTCATTTTGGGAACGGTAAGGTTAGTGACGTCGCCAAGATTCATCAGTGGTCCGGCCGTAAGACGAATACGTTCCACAATTTCTCGGAGGCTGGCGTTTCCTTCAAGCTCCGATGGTGCCTCATACCCGGTAACGCCCACGTCGCTAGCCCGGATCACCACTACGGGCATGCCATTGTCGATCATCGTGACCTCGATACCCTCAACTAGGTCATAAACACTGCCCGTGGGAAGCAGCGCCCCACATGACGATCCCGACGTACCGTCGAAGTCGACGCGAATTTCTGAACCCGATCCCGGAACCCCAGCAATCCGTGTCGTTCCGTTGTAAACCGGCTGACCATTAGCAACTTGCACCCTGGCAACGGCGATTCCACCGGTATTTAACATGCGAATTCGTACATCCACTGATGCTGCATGCTGATCAACCTGCACTAGCCCACGCTCGATAGCGAACGGACCGATACCGGACAGGATGTTGCCACAGTTCTGTGCGTCGGTGACCACCGCACGATCAACCATCACTTGGAGAAACAAGTAGTCAACGTGGGCTTCATAGTCGGGCGATGCAGAAACTATGGCCACCTTCGATGTAAGCGGATGTGCCCCACCCACCCCATCGATTTGACGGTCATCCGGTGAGCCCATGGCCTCTCGCAGAAAGGAATCGCGCTGTTTCACGTCGGCGGGAAGTTCGTCGGCTAGGAAGTACAAACCCTTCGACGTTCCGCCACGCATCAACATTGCTCGAACACCAAAACTCATCGTGCACCTTTCGTTACGGCAATTCTACGACTCACAAATCCAACCACTAGCGACAGCGATACTTAACCCGCAGACCGAAAAGCTCGCCAGGTCCAGATTGAAAAGCATCTGGATTGCATTTGAATATCGTCGTCAAAACAAGAATCTCACCGGTCCCATCTGGAACTCCGGGCACAATTCGCTGCTTTGGTTTTCACTTCGCGGGTTCCGGGTGGTTGACCGTCGTTTGCCCCCGATTTCCTACGTCGAGTTCGGGGCTTCCTCAAACCAATCTCAGATCGCTCTCGCATAATGGCAACCAGGACCGGTAGGAACCGTGCAAAACTGGCGGCGTTGTAAGTAGGGGGCGGTAGCTCAGTTGGTTAGAGCGCGGGACTCATAATCCTTCGGTCGTGGGTTCGAGCCCCACCCGCCCTACAGTGTTTCCGCAGGTCAGAGGGGGGTGCGAGTTTCCGGCCAGTGGCTGAAAAAGCAGTTTGTCCCACATTTGTCCCACGCTTTTCTGTCAGACTCGTGGGATGCGAGGTTCCCTAAGCGAAAAGCGACCCGATTATTGGGAAGTTCGCGTCGAAATTGGCGTCGACGCAGTTACCGGCAAGCGCTCCCAGATCAGCAAAGTTGTGCGGGGAACTCGGCGGGAAGCGGAGCGTTCGCTCAACGAGTTGATCGCCAAAGCGAGCGCCGGTTCAGCGGGCGGAACGACGGCAGCGACGTTCACCGATTTGCTCGACGCGTGGATG
>JAYUVJ010000398.1:0-4126 GCA_043754155.1 Acidimicrobiia bacterium | reverse complement strand
GTCTGTTGGTGGTCCGGCGGTTAACGACCTTCGAAGTTTGCTGGGCGGCGCTCAAGGTATGAGGCCATACCTTCTTTGAAATCATGGGTGCGAACCAATGGCAGCAGTTGCAAAAACACATGGTGAACGTTCTGTTCAAACGTTTCGGTTTCGGCCATGCGCATCATACGTTTGGTGGCACGAACGGCCAGTGGTGCGTTGGCGGCAATTTCGTTGGCCATATCCATGGCGTAGCTGAGGAGCTCGTTGTTTTCCACCACGTGATTGACCAATCCAAGATCAAGGCACTCTGCGGCAGTTAACGTCCGCCCGGTAAAGGCCAGCTCTGCGGCTTTGGCATAGCCCAAGAGGCGCGGGAGGAGCCAGGTGCCTCCGCTTTCTGGAACAATGCCGCGCTTGGTAAACGCCGCTGCCATCTTCGCCGAGGTTCCGGCGATTCGGATGTCGCAACCCAATGCCAAGTCCATCCCGTAGCCCGCAGCGCCGCCGTTGAGCGCGGCAATAGTGGGTGTTTCGCAATTGTGCAGAACAATGGGCGGGGTGTCGCGAAGGTTCAACTCACCGGGGCTGTCGGCGATGTTGAGCCCTTTGCCTTGCGATTCAGCAGCAATATCGAGCCCGGCACACCAGGCTTTCCCGGCTCCGGTGATCACGATGCAGCGCACTTCGGGATCTCGATCGGCCTTGATAATAAGTTCGCTGAATAATGCCAACATGCGCCCAGAAATGGTGTTCATCCGCTCCGGACGATTGAATGTGAGCACGGCAATGCGACCTTCCACGGCATAGAGAATTTCTGGTGCCGAGTTCACTGGCGGTGTGAGCCCGATGGTGGTTACATCGGTAGCGTTTGTCCCGTTGGCGCTCGTGCTGGCAGTGCTCGTGTCGGTGGCGGTCGTGTCAGGGGTGCTCGTGCTGGCGGCTTCAGGGCTCATGGCTTTTATGCTGACACGTACCGGTATGGACAAGCGAGTTTGGCCTTGTGAGTCGCCATTCGATTTGAACTTTTAGGTACCGATCAGCTGGGCGGCCGTGGCCTCTGTCGCTGCTGCGGTATCGCAAAACATGGTTTGTTGACGGTTGAGCACACGGCTGGCAGGAATCGACGGGTCGCCAAGAAGAAGTTGTTTAAGGGGTTCGGCCTTATCAGCGCCGGAGGCGAGCCACACAAGGGCGTGGGCTTTGGTTAGCTCGGGGTAGGTAAGCGTGAGGCGACGGAAACCCTTGTAGAGCCCGGTGAAGGTAACGGATCGATCGGCAACCGCCATGGCAGGATCGCCAGGAACCAGTGAAGCAGTATGTCCGTCGCTTCCCAGTCCAAGGTGCGCAAGATCAAGACCACCAGGTGCGAACCGGCTCAACGTCTGCTCATAGATGTGGGCGCGGGCATCGGGCGGCATCTCTTCGTTTACCGGCATGGGGTGCACATTGCTGGCAGGAACATCAATGAGATCGATCAAGTTTTCGCGTAGTTGGGTGAGGTTTCGATCCGTGGTGCCCTCGGGGGCCAATCGTTCATCAACCTGGAAGATGTGGACGGATCGCCAATCAATGTCGTAGGTCGACAGGGCCTTGAACATGATGGCCGGAGTGTTCCCGCCAGAAACCGCAAGCGTGGCCGATCCTCGCTGGGTGATCGTGGTTTTCAAAAAGCCGCTAATCCAGGCTGCAGCGCGCGTTGCGGATTCCGCTGGACCATCGCAAACCGTTACTCGTTGGAAACCGTTGGCCATCTTGGATTTAGGCAGGGGTTCACCGGGTTGCGTAGCCATAAACACGATCTTCTCAGTTGTAACAGTGATCAGTTGGTTTCAGCTTAGGTTTCATGCTTGGAGCAGCATCGTACCGGGGTGGATGGTGTCGTGTGTTGCCCCGGCGTAACAAGAATTGGAGTTTGGTTATGAATGTCAGATTATGGTTTCGTCGGGTTGTGTTGGTTGGCTTGGTTTCGTGTGTGCTGGGCGTACTCCCGTGGCTGGGTATGCGATTCGGTGCTCGTTGGGCCGTAGCAAGTGTTGGCAGCGCACCGAAGCGTGATGTGGCGCTCATTCTTGGCGCGGGAATTACTGCCGACAAGCGTCCGTCGACGGTGTTGCAGCGGCGAATTGATGTTGGGGTTGCGCTCTATAAGGCCGGCAAAGTTCGTAAACTACTGATGTCGGGCGACAACTCCGAGGCCTTGTACGACGAAGTGACCGTGATGAAAAATGCCGCGGTTGCCGCAGGCGTTCCAAGTGATGATGTGCTGTTGGATTACGCGGGATTTCGAACCCTTGATTCGTGCGTACGCCTACGAAAAGTGTTTGGACAAACCCAGGCCATTGTCGTGTCGCAGGGATTCCACTTAGCTCGGACGATTCATTTGTGCCGTTGGGCGGGTGTCGAGGTGATTGGCCTTGAGGCCATCGACGACAGAGGCAGGTCTTCCAGGATGGTGTCCACCATTCGAGAGGTTTCCGCATCGTTGCAGGGCTGGGTGGAAACCCACTGGTTCGGACGTTCCGCCAAGTTCCTCGGCGACCCCATCGACATCGACAACCCGCCACCAGAAGCCCTAGCCCAGCCACTTTCAAATCCGTAAGTTGAATCTTCGAGGAGTTAGGGGTGAGTCTGCGATTCTTGTCACCCCAAGTGCGCACTGTCCTAGTTAAGACAAAGCAAAAGCGCCACGATCACGGAGCTGGCCTTTGTCTGCCAGGTGGCCTCCAAGGACGCCGCAATGGCCCCCCATCTGCCGTTTGATACGTCGTCAGTTTGCAAGGACTCCGGTTTTTCCAATAGGGACACCTATCAATATCGACTGGGTTGGCGAACTCCTTGAGATCTCCCCGAAATGGCATGACTCCGCTTTTCAGTCGAGCGTCACTGTTTCGATGTTTGAGTGGAGGGTAGAGGAGGAGCAGTCATCGGCGGTGGAGAGGTAGTCCCGTGGGCTTGGGCGGCGTGGGCGGTTTGATCAATTACAAGGGTGAAATTTGGACGCAAAGTGGTTTTTCGGTCGCTTTTTCCCGCAAAAAGTGACTAGTTATCGATTTGTGAGGAAATTTTATGGGCGACGCGAGTTACTCCTAGCGTCCTAGTGGAGTGCAGTGGTAGATTTTGGGTGCATGTGGAGGGAAGTGGAAATCTCAACACAATTCACTCTGTACCTTCCCGAACCCGGGCGGGCGTTTTCCGCGTTCACTAACTCCCTCCTCGTAGCTGTTGCATCCCGCCAGTTTGGCTTGTCGAAGCAGGGTTTCTTGCCATGCTTTTAGGCCGCGTCCAACACTCTCTCGATGACAAGGGCCGCATCGTGCTGCCGTCGCAGTATCGCGACAACCTGAATGGCCCGCTGTACTTTGCGCTCGGCGAGAACAGTGAAATTGCCATCTGGCCTGAAGACGGCTTCAACGAAAAATTGGCGCAAAAAAAGCAACTGGAACTTACAGGGGGCGCAGCGGGCGCACGCGAGTACCGTCGGTTTACGTCCTATGCCAGCGCCGCCAAGATGGACGCACAGTTTCGCATCACCATCCCGGAAGTACTCCGCGACAAAGCTGTCATCGGCTCAAGCGGGCCATTGGCCATCATCGGCGCCGGCGACCGACTAGAAGTTTGGGACGCTGCCCGCTACGACGTGTACCTCGAAAGCGACAGTGAGTGATGCTATGCGCGCCTACTCAACCTCGCATTCACCTAGACGATGCGGTCAAAGCCGTATGCGGCGACTACTCCACGTTGCTCGATCCGCTCGATCCGCTCGATCCGCTCAGTCCGCTCAGTCCGCTCAGTCGGCTCAGTCGGCTCTCCCCGCGCTGCCGGGCCAGCCATCGATTCACCTCGATCAGCTGGATTTCGCCAATCTGGCCAATTCCATCCAATCGATCTACGGATCTGTTGTTGACCCGTCGGCGCAAGCTCGCTTTGATGAGTTCGAGCCTTCAGAAATTTCTGTCGAACAACGCCTCGAACTGGCTCGGTTCATTCACCCTGCGGGTCGCGGAAAAGGCGCAAGCATGAGCGCCCCAGCTTCCCCAACGCCCGACGAGATCTTCGCCCACGTTCCGGTAATGAAAGCCGAAACACTGGAAGCGATTGCCCCGGTGGCTACCGGTTTGGTGATCGACGCAACCCTGGGCGGAGC
>JAYUVJ010000397.1:0-2665 GCA_043754155.1 Acidimicrobiia bacterium | reverse complement strand
GCCAGAATTTTCGCTACCGGAGCCGTACCGAAACCCTCGACAACGGGTGACGTGGCCCAGACCCCCCTTGCATCTATCGCGAACACGTACTCTCGGAGCGTTCGTGGTTGTTCCCGATTGGGTTTGTCATGCCCGCTTGCTAGAGCCCAGGCAACGCGAGCCTCGACCGATCGATCGAGTAGCGGCTGTAGTCCGGGCTTCCACGCAGAGGCATACAGGCGTGAAACAGGGCGCACGTCTGCGCGCAGACTGGTTGACTTTGCGCAGGCAATTTCAACCCGAGCGATCGCCTCAAGGACTTCCATGACAAGTAAAGCGCGCTGATCTTTAAACGGAGCTGTTGCCAGACTGAAAAGAGCTTGTTCCGCAATACGTACCTGGGTTTGTATACCTGACTGGGCGAAACGCTTAACCCCTTGCAACCAGCGGTCGAGAGTCACCGTTACGTCGACGTCCTCTCGTTCCTCGGTAGGCATATCGATTCGCCCGACCGGTGTTGCAATGTTTGATAGTCCAAACCGTTCAGCTATCACGTATCGCACAAACGCGGAGATCCTGCGATCATGTTGAAGGGTTGCGATTGCTCTAGCCGCGTCTAGTCCGCTGCGAGCTTGATGGCCATCCCAAGCAATTCGGCCTTCGGCAAAAAGGCTCACAACGCCGCGAAGGTTCGTGGGTTGCTCCCAAAGCGGTGCCCAGATTTCACCTCTGCTGTTTTCATCCGCAGCAGATCCGTAGCCAATCGGTGACGCAGAAAACCAGAATGGAATTGACACGGTTGCGGAGCCTTCACCACGCCGGCGCACTGCCGCGCCAGAAAAAACCATGGCGCCTTCAAGCATGAACACGAAGTCCCACGGGTTTACGAGGCTCTTCCCTTTGCCTTGTGGGGCCGAATTTGAACCGCCTGCGCTCCCCGGATCGAATTGTCCGATTGCTGCATCCATGAGTGGTGATTCCCCAACCCCGGTGAGTGCCTGCGCTAGCCATTGAGCCGGGCGCTCGGCCAAGTTCTTCTTGACAGGCCGCAGGCTGAGGGCATCACAGAGACGCTGCATGTAGTTGTTTGAAAAATCGAGGCGACCGTCGTTTCCCCCGGTCCCCAGCAGGACGGGAAAGCGCACGCCATCGGCAAAAAGAACCGCCGCTGCATCAAGCCAAGGAAGGGCATCATCGGGGAGGGTGTTTCTGAGACCGGTGAGATAGGCGGCCTTTTCAATCGACCCTTTACTGTCGTAGTAACCGACTTGCTTTACGTGTGCGATTACGTTGCGATAACTGGCGAGCCGCTGATCGGTAGAACTTTCGATGACCTTAAGAGCCTCGGTGTTGTCTTTCGGAGCGAAGCCGCTCCCTCCGTTCCAGGGCGACACAATTGCCGTGGGTTCGTAGGCGCTAAGGAAGAAGGTTGTTACCTGCTCCTGGCTGAGGTGGGTGGTGATTACGAAACCTCCGGTGCTCCAGTGTCCCCGTGCATCCTTATCGGCCTGGCTACCAATGATGCGCAGCACACCCAGGGCTTTGAGGTAGCTGGCAAGCGGCTCGGGTCGGCAGCCTTCGAGGAGAATGCGGTTCATATCGAGATCTCTTTGTCGTGAGTTGGGTTTGAACTTGCTTTCCAATCAGAAAGGCGAACCAGAGTTTCAAGGTAGGCCAGGACGAACGGGCCGAGGCGGGTGTACAACGCAGCCGCTCTCTCTTGCCAAGGCTCGGTCCCATCATCTCCAAGACCCAACCCTGTGAACGAACTCGGTGAGAGGGTTGCTTCGATGGTTTGCGTTGTATCTCCTATGCGTACAGATGGAAGCACTTCGCCATCTTCGACTCCGAACACGAAGCCAGGCTTTTCTTTTGGCATACTGCGAAGGCTCATCCTGATTCGGCCATGGTGTGCGGCAATCAGATAGATACACAGAAATTTGTCGTCATCGGGTAAATGATCAAGTGCAGGCCGGGCCTCTCCAAGAAGAGCGAGTGCTGAGGCAAGCTCGTGGCGAAAGAACTTTTGTCTATGCCGGGCTCGGTGATCGCCGCTTGATTTTGCTATTGGCGCATACTGATCGAATGTTGGAGAACCGGGGGCGCATCGTTTCATGGTGTCTTGGAAGACGAAGTGGGCCTTTCCAATGTCGTGCAATCGGGCTGCGGTGATGACAACTTCGGAACGATCGACCGAAATTCTAGCGGTGCCACAGAGCTCAACGGCTGCCCTTTCGGTATCGAGCAGATGGGTGCTCAGTGTCACCCAGAACTTCTGTTGCATCGAGGCCGAATCATCTTCGGCCCCTTCAGTTTGCTCGGCGATATCGGTCTCTTCAACGTCGTCGTCGGTCACGTCTGGAACGATGGATTTCTCACTCGGTTCCCAACCTCGCTGCGTTGTGTAGCCACCCGAACTGAAATCAGTTAGCAAAATCAAGTTCGGACGCATATCGCGCTTGGCTATTGGCAACCACGTGCGTTCGATGATGTCGTACCGGTAGACGGGGTTTTGCTCGGTCCTGTTGCGTTCGATCCACGCATCGAGTTCCTTTCCAAGCGGCGCAGGGCACAACTCCGCCTGGCTTGGAACCCTTTGCCCCTTGCCTTCGTTGGGGTCTTTCCTGAGGGTGCGCCACGCAATACTCACCGTGCGATCCTCAGGCTCACGAACAAAAGGCGAAAC
>JAYUVJ010000396.1:0-3171 GCA_043754155.1 Acidimicrobiia bacterium | reverse complement strand
TGTGGGCTGCTTTGGGTTCCGCTGGTTTTGGTTGCTCGAAAGCATCCGCATCTCAAGACGTTGGCGGTCACCGCTGGGCTGTTCTGTAGCGTGGTACTCGCGATGGTTCTTTATCGTTAGCTCGGCGGAGTAGGGTTTGGCTTGCTCGTGATGAAGTCTTCCCAGATCTTCATCGCAGCTTCGCCAGAGAGCGTTTCGAGCTGTGCGCTTGTGATCCCGATTTGGCGTTGCAGTCGCGCGGTCAACCACGGGGGCACAGGATCTGAACGGTTGGATCGATCGCTCTCGGTGGCATCCTCGTCGGTAGCGCCTTTCGACTGGTTCAGACGATCAAGGATCGAGCGGATGGCCAACGTTTCGGGAGTTTCGCCGAGCCGATCGATTCTTCTTCGGATTTCTTGGTAGACCGCAGAATCGGCCCGCGCTCCAATGGCCCAGATTTCGGCGATCTCGACCAAGGGACTACTCGATCCGTCCTCGATCACTCGCCAAACAATGCGCCAGTGTCTATTGCCGACTGACAGCTTTCGGTAACCAATAAGTCCACCTAGCAATGGTTGTCCGGCGAAGGGATTTCGCTGAATGAGGAGAAGCTTCTTCCGCACTTGCCCGCTCGTGTGCAGACCCGGTAGCCCAGACCGAACTAGCCGAGGCGTCAAACACCGACGATCTGAATCGGCGGAACGTGAAGCGAATCCCAAGAAACAAGCGAACCGACCCTGACCATCGCTCGGAGAAACTGACAGCGCGGCGAAGAAAGCTTAAGGTCGCGAAACCGTTGTAGAAATGAGCGACCGGTCGTCGCCCGATCCAACGGTGAATCGTAAACGTTCGAACTTTAGACCGCGGGTCGCGGTCGGGTCGTCCGTGGTTGACATCGTCCGTGGTTGACAGCAGTCGAATTGAAACCTTGCGGCGTTATGGAGTTTGATTGGTCCCGGACTACTTCGGTCGGGCTTCGCTGACGGGGACCCCGCCGATTCCCCAGTGCGTTACTGGGATTTCCGTGATCAGCACCCGGGTCTGTTCGACGGGAATTTCGAGAATCTCGGCGACCAATCCAGACATCTCTCGAAGTAATCGATGGAGCAATTCCAGCGGGCGGCCCTCCATCAAGAAGATTTTGATTAGTGGTGACACCCGCTCGGGGGCTGGCACGCCACCAAGGCCCCATTGTTTGGCAGGAACAACGTTGACAACCGCGCGAAAGCGTTCAATTGGTGCAACAACAATGTTGGCGTAGAGCGCAGTACAACGGGTGACGAGATCACGATGAACGTTTGCGGCGTGACCTTCCATGAGGTCAATTTCAATCAAGGGCATAGGCCATCATGCTCGCTGAGCACAGGGCGAGTGGCTACCGCTGGTCCGCTGTATGGAACGCGAGACTCTGCGCTGGCGGGGGAGTCTGAAAGAATCAGATGCATGGCCAAACTGACCGCTGCAATCGTTGGGTCCGGCAATATCGGAACCGACCTGATGGAGAAGCTCCTGCGTTCCGCCTGGATCGAACCTCGCTACATGATCGGTGTCGACCCGCGAAGTGAAGGGCTGGCCCGGGCAACCGAACGAGGATTGGAGTCCTCAGCTGAAGGCGTCGACTGGCTGTTGGCCCGCAAAGAACTTCCCGACATCGTGTTTGAAGCAACCAGTGCCTACATTCATACCGCCAACGCACCGCGCTATGCAGACTTAGGGATTCGTGTCATCGATCTCACCCCAGCGGCCGTTGGCCCGTTTGTGGTTCCTGCCGCCAATCTTGATGAGCACCTCGACAAGATGAACGTGAACATGGTGACGTGTGCTGGTCAAGCCACGATCCCCATTGTGTATGCCGTCTCATCGGTAACGCATGTGGAGTACGCCGAGATTGTGGCCACCGTCGCATCGAAGAGCGCGGGGCCCGGTACCCGAGCCAACATCGACGAGTTCACCCGCACTACATCCAAAGCCGTCGCCGAAGTAGGCCGAGCCGGACGTGGCAAAGCGATCATCGTGTTGAACCCGGCCGAACCTCCGCTGATCATGCGTGACACCATCTTTTGCCAAATCCCCGAAGACGCCGATCAGATCCTGGTGACCAAAGCGATTGAAGACGTCGTCGCCCGAGTGGCCCAATACGTCCCCGGTTACCGCCTCAAAGCTGCTCCTCAATACGCCATCACCGCCGACGGAATTCCACGTGTTGCCGTGTCGATCGAGGTTGAAGGTGCGGGCGATTACTTCCCACCCTATGCCGGAAATCTCGACATCATGACCGCCGCGGGCGTCGCAGTGGCCGAGCAGATGGCCCGCCACCGTCAAGCATTTAACCAAAAAGAATCGAACCAGCACGCATCAAAGCAGGGGAAGTAATCCAATGCCATTCTCTTCTTCGCTCGATGTTCGCATGACCGACACTTGTCTGCGCGATGGGTCACACGCCAAGGGTCACCAGTTCACTGAAGCACACGTCCGTGACATCGTAAGCGCGCTTGATGGTGTGGGGATGCCAGTCATTGAGGTAACCCATGGCGACGGGCTTGGGGGATCATCGTTCAACTATGGCTTCTCGTTGACCGATGAGCGTCGCCTGATGGCCGTTGCCGTTGAAAGCGCGAAACAAGCCAAGATTGCTGCACTTATGGTGCCGGGTATTGGCACCCTGGATGACATCCGGTTCATTCAAGACATTGGCCTATCCATTGTTCGCGTTGCCACCCACTGCACCGAAGCCGACGTGAGTATTCAGCACTTCGGTTTGGCTCGTCAGCTTGGGTTGGAAACGGTGGGTTTCTTGATGATGGCTCACAAAACCACACCCGAAACGCTGGCCAAGCAAGCGCGGATTATGGCCGACGCAGGCTGTCAGTGTGTCTACGTCGTTGACTCGGCTGGCGCGTTGATTCTTGATGACGTGGCGCACCGAGTTGAAGCGGTTGTCTCTGAACTACGCAGCGATGCCCAAGTGGGTTTTCACGGTCACGACAACTTGAACATTGCCGTCGCCAACTCCGTGGTTGCCGTGCGGGCCGGTGCGGTGCAGATCGACGGGTCAACCCGCGGGTTTGGTGCCGGTGCAGGCAACACCCGTAACGAAGTTTTCGCAGCGGTTGCTGAACGACTTGGAATTTCGACGGGCATTAACGTGCTGGACATTATCGACGTGGCTGAAGAAGTCGTCCGCCCGGT
>JAYUVJ010000395.1:0-5154 GCA_043754155.1 Acidimicrobiia bacterium | reverse complement strand
GCACCGGAGAAAAGCCATGATCCAGGATGCGCCTGCCTACGGATTGTGGTTACTGGTCTTGTTCAATTCGGCCATCTTCCTGATGTTTGCCTTCAGCTTTTTCAAGCCCCAGACCGCTCGTGACTGGCGCACTTTCAGCGCATTTAGTGCCTTTATCGTCGCGCTGTTTGTTGAGATGTATGGCTTCCCGTTAAGCATTTACCTGATGTCCGGCTGGCTGCAGACGAAATACCCGAACCTGGACCTGCTGTCCCACAACTCGGGCCACCTGTGGTCAACGCTGCTGGGTGAGAAGGGCGATCCGCACTTCGGCGCACTGCATATCGCAAGTTACGTGTTCCTGGGCTTCGGCTTTTACCTGTTGTCGAGCGCCTGGCACGTTTTGTACAAAGCGCAACGCAGCAACGCGCTGGCCACCACGGGGCCTTACGCGCGCATTCGCCACCCGCAGTACGTGGCGTTCGTCTTGATCCTGCTGGGCTTTTTATTGCAGTGGCCAACGCTGCTTACATTGGCGATGTTTCCGATCTTGCTGGTCATGTACGCGCGGCTCGCCATCAAGGAAGAGGCTGAAATGCGCAAGCGATTCGGTGCTGAGTTTGAAGCCTACGCAACGCGCGCGCCCCGCTTCCTGCCTTTATGGCGGAAAGTTTCATCACCTGCATGATGGCGGCGGCTGCCCGAACCCAGAGGACACCATCTCAACCGCCACTCGCATCGTTCCTACAAACCAACACCATGAAAGAAGGACTAGCCCTATGGAACTAAAGCCTGAGCAAATGAAAACTTCGGGCAAGGTGTTCATTGCCTGCGGTGCATGGCTCATTGCATTGGGCCTGTACTTCCTGTTTCTGCGGCCAGCCCTGCTGTCGGAAGACCCAAAGTACATCGGAAGCTCGCTCGAAGCTATCCGGGCCGCCATGCCAGGCCTGGAACGCTGGCTCGGCCATGTGTTTAACGTTATGGGTGGCTTCATGGTCGCAACCGGTGCGATGACGGTGCTCGTGGCGTATCGCTTTCTCGCACGGCGTGAGCGCGGCACGTTCGCCGCCTTGGCGGTGGCTGGCGCTGCCAGCGTGGCGCTGATGAGCGTAACGAACTTCCTGATTCACTCGGACTTCCGCTGGCCGCTGTTGCTGCCAGCGCTGCTATGGCTTGTCGGCCTGCTGTGCTACCTGCGGGAGAGCGCATTGCCGGTCCACAGCGGGAATTTGGATGGAGAGACCTAAATGTGCTTCTCTGCGACAGCAAGCTTTTCGGCGGGAGCGACAGCTCATCCTGAGCGGAGCGAAGGATCAGCTGACTTCCAGAGTTGTGAGGTCGCGGACGGCGTATTGGTTGTGCCACCACTCTTCTTTGAACACCCGCACGATTTTTCTCAACGCGGGTTCAATTGTAATAGGTGTACATAGTAATATTCAGATCACGATTGGATGCTCTATCAACATCGTTGCTCAACATCGTTCATTAACATCGTGCCGAGATGGTCAAGGGCGATCCGGTAAAGACAGCCGTTCAACTGCTTGTCCGGTGATTTCAGCGATCAGCTCGAAATCCTTGTCGAGATGGAGCACTGTTAATTTTGCTAGTTCCGCAGTTGCGGCAATTAGCAAATCCGGGATCGACGGGGCGCGGTGATGGCCGCGTTTAGCCAGTTGAACTTGAACGTCAAGCGCCCGGTCTTCAATTGCTGGCGTGAGGTACTCGATCGGCATGATCGACAACGGTGGACGCCCGATATCGTCAACAAGCTCGTCAGCCGAGCGAGCGGAAAAGCCAATCTCAAGCCGAGTTAGCGTGCTGATCCGCAACAGCCCGCGGTCAACGCGATTCTGCCAAACCTCTAGCTGATTTGATCGACCGAAGCGAACGAATGCTGATTTGTCAACTAACCAGCCGGTCACGACCAAGCTCGCCGCATTAAGTCGTCGTCGACCAGCCCAGCAAAACGTTCGCTCACTCGCTCGAAATCGGTCGCGGTAGTCGGCTCGATCTCAGTCGATCTCTCCCTCGCCAGAGTTCGTCGAAGGTATTCGCTTCGCGAAATGCCCATTCGGCGGGAATTTCGTTCAATGAGTTCGATCAAATCTTCCGGGACGTCGCGAATCAAAATGTCAGTCATTTCAGCCTCCGATATCGATGATATCACTCCGTGGATTTGGAGCCAAACAGTAGTTTTTAGAACCCTGATCAGGGCGTGGCGTGCTTGGCGTCGAACTTCCAGCTCGGCTTCGTCTACCGCGGTTCGTCCGTCATAGTTGGTGACGACCTGACTCCTGAGCCGGAGGTTATCGCCCGTCGACTACCACGCAACGTCGTGGCCGGGAAATCGCCTACCCCACGTGTGGCTCGGCGACGGGGTGTCCGCCGTATTGAAACCAGTGTCGAATAGCACCATTTTTAAACTGAAGAATCGGGCTTGTCAGTCCCTTCTCGAATAGAGTCCGCCGTTCCCCTGATTTCGTATGCGGTCGCGGGGCAATCTCGAACCCGCTAGCCCAACATGCCGTACAAGGGCAATCAATAATGCTCAGCGCGCATATCGATACCAAGTTGCCAGTTGGCGAAGATCACCTGCATGACCGGTGGTCTGGGGCGCTTAGTTCGAGGATCTACTGTTGGCCTAGAGTCGAAAAGATGATCATCGTCTCGGGCTGGTTTCGTGTCGCTTCCGAGAATCGCAGCACCTATCTTGTCGAGTGTCGCTCAGTTGTGGAAGCCGCTCGTTGCGCACCAGGATGCATGGACTTTAGTCTTTCTCCTGACCTGCTTGACCACGAACGAATCAACGTCTTCGAACAATGGGAAACGGTCGATGCCGTCGAGCGGTTCAGGGGTTCTGGACCGTCGGACGATCAACAGACATTGATCATCGAGGCCCACGTGTTCCAGCACGAAATCGCCTCCTCGGCCACTTGACCTGACTGGATTTCATCCCAGAGGGAAACGAAAACACGCGGCAACCCGTTGGTCTAACAGTGGCCCCGCTCTGCGTTCTTCGAGAGGATTGTCTCGGTGTCAGCGCCCGGACGGCGGGGTCGGCCAGCGATTCGTGTGGGTGTGTCGCTGAAGGTCACCGGATGACGCAGCACAGTTATTTCCGCGCCTATTTCCGCGCCTATTTCCGCATCGCCTGAGGGATGTGCGACGTGCGCTGTCAGTGCGAGGTGTTGCACTTGGGGATCGGGAAGACTTCGTCCATCGACAGTACCGGTCCGGCTGGAATCCCCGCCCTGTTCAACAGCGGTACCCACTCATCAGTAGTACGCGCGCATAGCACATTGGCGACGGCGAGGGTCAGTTCGTCTCGGTGGACGACGCGCTGACCAATTGAGGAGTAGCGAGGGTCGCCGTTCCATTCGGGATGGCCTACGGCTTTGGCGAATTCAGCGAACCGAAAGCTCGCGGCAATATTGATGAAGCCATCGGAGGTTTCAAAGGTGCTCATAGGGAATAGGGTTGGATGGTCGTTGCCAGCTTGGCCCGGAACGTCACCTTCCGCGATGAAGATTCCAGCCGTAACGGATCCGGGCAAATCAATGTGACCGGGTCTACACACGAACCGCGTCGGCACCGAGATCGACAAGTTGTCGTACGCAGGTCGGTCCGCTCCGTGCCGTAGTGAGGTCAATGACGGTAATGCCAGCTAAGGGTCCACGATTTTCTGGCTGGTTCGTTGTCGACGTTTCGTTCGTCATGAACCGCCAGCCTCGCACCATCGAGGTCGAAACCAAAAACGTCGCGTCGCGTCTTAATCCCAAGGGCACCACGCTCTAGTGTTTGGGCGTGCCCGACCCGACCACTAATGCCACGTTGCCGACCGATCAACAGATCAACTCCGAACACACCTCCGAACCGACCGACGAACACCTGAACTCCGAGCTCCTAGTCGAACGTCGCAACGCGCATGTGGTGCACGTGATTGTGAATCGGCCCGAGCGACACAATGCACTTTCGGCCAACGTAATGTTGGGGCTCTCGCAACGAGCGATCGAGTTCAGCAGCGACCCCGCGGTCCGCGTCGTCGTTCTGAGCGGTGCGGGTTCGAAGGCGTTTGTATCGGGGGCCGATATTGGTGAACTTGGGGCTGGAATTGATGGTGGGCGTTCCACCGGCAATCGGCCGTCGATGTTTGCCGTAGCGATGCCGGTAATTGCCATGATCCAGGGGTATTGCATTGGTGGAGGTTTGGCCCTGGCGCTTGAGGCCGATCTTCGGATCGCATCCGACGACGCGACCTTCGGTATTCCCGCGGGCCGTCTCGGTATTGCCTATCCCAATGACGCGGTCGAGCGGCTCGTTGCGCTGATCGGTGCCGGCGAGGCTTCGCGTTTGTTGCTGACGGGTGAGCGGATCGGCGCCCAACGAGCGTTGGCGATTGGTCTCGTCAATGAGGTGGTACCTCGTTCCGAATTGGAATCAAGAGTCGATTCGTTGGCCAACACGATTGCGGCGAATGCCCCGTTGTCGATGCGGGCGGCAAAGGCCAGTGTTCTGGCTGCCGTGCGCGGTGGTCGAGCCGACGAATTGCTCGCAGCCGAGCAACTAGCCCGGGTGTGCTGGCTCAGTTCGGATTTTGCGGAGGGTCGCTCTGCGTTTGCGGAGAAACGAGCGCCGAACTGGACGGGCCGTTAGAGCTTCGCGGGGTATCGTTTGCGGCAACACTCGATGCCCGTGCTGCGGCTACGAAACAAGCGTTAGCGGCGATTGCTTCAGGCACAGCACCAGATGGGCTGGTAATTGATGCGGGCGCATTGGTGTGGAGTTTGGAACGGTCAGTGTACGTTTGGAAACGGACGCGATTGCGTGGTGGGTTGGCGGCAAACGTTGACGTGCACCGGCGACGGCCATGTTGAACTGAGCGGTACGAACGCTGATTCGACGCTGGCTTGAAAACAGTCGGGAACGAGATTGCCAAGGACCTTGAAAAGCTCGAGGTGGGTATTGATTTATTTATAATCACCCACATCGACATCGATCACATCGGTGGTGCCGTCAGCCTTCTCCCTGTGTGTCAGTGTTTGAGTGAGACCGCGTCGTTCACCAAAAATTTAGGTGCCGTATGGTTCAACGGCTATAGACACCTTGAAGAGGTTTGGGACCTATTGGGACCTGTCGACGGCCAACTAACTCAATACGAGTACTTAGGAAGCG
>JAYUVJ010000394.1:0-10421 GCA_043754155.1 Acidimicrobiia bacterium | reverse complement strand
AGTGGCTCCTGTAGCGGCACCATCGCGCTCGTTGGCAGTAAAACATTCTGGCCAGCGGAGTTTTGCATCGCTTTGGGAGGCGGCTGCTGCGTGACTGATTGGAGCATATGACTGGGAGGGTGTGTGTGAAAGTGCACGCTCGCGTACCGATCTGCACGTGCATATCCGCACACAAGCGTGCACTTTCACACACGCGTCTAGTTCCGTCCTTGGTGACACGTCGACTCCAGCCAAGAATTTGAGCTAGCCAATCTCCACAACGAGGGCGCGGTGATCGCTAAATGGGAGTTGTTGGACTCGGGGCGCGATGGGTTGATGCTCTCGGTTGAATGTATGAGCGGGATCGTGCAGCAGTGCGTGATCAAGTTGCATCTTGGGATTCGGTGCCGGGAACGTAGGCAGGCCGGTAGCAAGGGCTTTCCAGCGAGTAACCAAGGCGGGGACGGGGGCCGGAAGGTTCAGATCTCCAAGCAGGATGTGAGGCCCGGGGAGTGTGCGAAGTGCACGGGTGATTTGGCGAATCTGAGGGATATTCCAACCGGGCACAAATGACGCATGGGTCCCAGCAACGGTCATAAGTGTACCTTCGATTTCGACTACCGCGGCGATGCAAACCCGCGGTTCATCGTCGATCAACATCCATTTGTTGATGCCAGGAATGAACACCGGAGCACGAAATCTAAAAGGCTGTAAACGTATGACGTGCCATGACTTTACGGGCAGGGTCGTAATGAGCCCGGTTCCGTAGGCAGGAATTGACTCGTCAACTTGCGGCAAATCGTGACCCGATGCTGCATCATGCGCAGTTGCTGGGCGCCACTGCTCACCGGGCACCCCGATGATGGCCGGTACAAACCTCCACGACGAACCGGGAATCGCCGCGGCAATCTGCGCCGTTTGGTCGGTGTTGTCGCTCCGTGGTTGAAACCGATCGACCTCCTGCATGGCCAACACGGTCGGTTCCAATTCGCTAAGCGCTTGTATGTATCGCTGGGTGTTTACCTGCCCGTCCACAATCGATCGACCGTGCAACAAATTGGAGCTCACCAGACGCAACATCGCATCGCAGGCTACTGCGGGGCCGGACCGCTTCGACGACCCAGGCAGCCACACGGCCAAAAGCCGGGGCGACTACACCTCGTGCAGTGATTTTCTACGGTGGAACCTTACCTACCGTTGTTCCAAAATTTGAACGGTCATTCGATGACACGGAGCAGAGCTTGGTAGTTCGGTCCAGCGATGGAAGGCTTTTCTCACGGAACTGCGTCGGCGTTGAGAAGGTGGTTTAACTGTTAAGCAATACAGCGTGGGATCCAACGGCAAAGTGACTCTGCAACTGGGCGCCGATTTGAAACCGGGAAGCCAAACCACGACCTGGCAGCTCAGTGCAGCGCAGCAAAAAGAAGTAACCCGGTATAGCGACGAAAGTGACGTTATGGATTCGGGAATCGAACTCGGCGGGATGACCGAAAGTATTCGACTTTCGCTGCCCAGTGGCGCAGCTGTTATGGCTGAAAACCTCGATGCGGTAGGAGACCCTCAACGAGAAATGTTCCGAGCCCTCACAATGGGATCCTGAAGCGACTCGGCAAGTAGTACGTGTCACTTCGACTAGACGCGAACGTGGGCGACTCCGGAAAGGAATCGCCCACGAACAAATTCACTGATTTTGGATTCACGTTTCATGTTTCGTCGATGGGACCAGCCTCGACTTGTTGCGTGAACGGTGACTGGTGGAGATTCACCAACCGGTCCAGCTAACCGACTAGCGGCCAGCCACCTCCAGAGTCCCAATTTGTTTTTGTATTGGAATCACCTCCTCTCTCTGTTGTTCCTAGCTTCGCGCACCTCGCCCGGCAATGCCAACGATTTGTTTCGAGATCCCCAGCCGCGGCGGTTAGCTGGTGTTCGGTGTGGAAACATGGAGACATGTCAGGTCGCCCTACCAAGTTCGAGCATTCCCAGTTCCTCGGTGACAAGCGCACCCAGGTTGTTTACGATCTCGACGATCCCCGCACTCCACCAAATTTGATCGACGAGCTTGTTGCCTCAGGTAAAGGTGCAACCTTCGGTCCAGATTCCCTGGCCGAAGCGGCGAATCGTAACTACAAACCGTTCAAAATCAAGAACTAGTGCAGGGACGCGGAAGTTATTTTGCAGTATTTTCAACCTGATCCTCAGCACCCATAGGGATCCGCCGACACCACTGCAAAGTCACTTATGCGAACAAGAACTAGGGCACGGATCAACCTAACGAGTTAGGTTTACTTCATGAATCTCGACGGAGCCCATGTTGTTGTTACCGGTGGAAGTCAAGGTATTGGTGAGGCGATCGCTAGGGCTTTTGCCGCCAAGGGTGCCCGAGTAACGGTAGTGGCCCGTCAAGCCGAGAAGTTGGCCGCAGTGGCCAAAAGCATCGGAGGAGTCGCGGTGGTCGCCGATCTCTTGAACCAAGCGCAAACCGCCACGCTGATCGCCGAAATAGAGGCGACACACGGACCGATTGATGTGCTGGTTAACAACGCGGGTGTCGAGGTGGCGCATCCGTTTGCCTCCATGGACCCGCAACAAATTGCGCCACTCGTTGAGCTGAACGTAACCGTTCCGATGGTGCTCACCCGCCACGTTTTGCCTGGGATGCTGAGCCGCGGAAAGGGCCACGTGGTTTTCCTTTCATCCTTGGCAGGGTCCTCGGTGTTTCCGGGAATGGCCGTCTATTGCGGTTCCAAAGCGGCCATCAACAACTTTGCTGGCACAGTTCGCAGCGAGGTGGCAAAAACCCCGGTTGGCGTAACCATCGTGGCTCCTGGGCCTGTCGACACCATGATGTGGGACCGAATTGAGCTAGCGCCGCCTTCTTCGCAACGTGTAGTCAAGCGCTTTGAGCGGATGCAACTCATTCCCAAAGCCGATCCAAGCGATATTGCGAAGCGCACCGTTGAAGCCGTGGTCGCCGGTCGTCGGCATGTGCGCGACCCAAAGCGTTTGTCGATCACGTTCTGGCTCAACGAGGCCCCCCGGCGTCTGGTGGATCTTCTCCTCACCGGCGTAAAGTTTGATCCCCTAGATCGTCTCTAAGCCTGAATCAACCTTTTTTCTTGGCCGACGGGGCCCGCACCGTTTTGGTGACCTTCAGCGGTTTTGCTGTGCCCAGATCTTTGGCGGCCTTCTTGATCTCACGATAGGCGGCTTTGGTTTCAGGCCCTTCGATATCGGCGACGCTGCGCAATACGTTTGCCTCACCGAATTCACCAGCCGCTTCACGCCAACCATCAAGTTCGATACCCAAGCGTTTGCCCACCACCGCAACAAATATCCGCGCTTTGCGTTCGCCGAAACCAGGTACCTTCTTCATCCGCTTGAACAAATCAGACCCATTTTCGGACGTTGTCCAAAGTGCCAAAGGGTTTCCGTCATATTCGCTGACAATATGCGCGCAGAGTTCCTGTGTTCGGGCAGCATTCGAAGCGGGAAACCGATGCAGTGCCGGGACGATCGAAAACAGCGCCTTCAATTCCTCCGCGGGCATGTTGGCAATCTCGGCAGCATTCAGTGCCCCAGGAACCGGTTCTTTGCCCATTCGCCTAACCAAATCGAGCGGTCCCCGAAACGCTTTCTCAATTGTCTGCTGCTGATCCAGCACCATCCCAATCAACAACGCCAAAGCATCGGTAGAAATAAACCCATCAGCCTCGTCATCATCAACAAAGTTGATCCTAGGTTTTGGCGTCATGTTGTTCTTGCCCACAGGAAGATCGTAGGGGTTTGGACTTGTGGCTCTTAGAAGACCGGTAAGTGATCGATGACTTTGTTTTTGCCAGTTTGCGCATTACATCTTGCGTAACGCGGGAAGGCGTAAGTCCTTAGAGGCGACGAAAGCCGCCCCGGAAGCGGAGCGGCCTTCGTGAACTGACTGTGGGCAAGGAACTAGGCCGTTCGGGGGTCTGGGGCTTCGGTGTCGATGCCGAAGCGGGCGATGGCTTTGGCTACTACGTCGGAGTTGACGATTCCTTCGAGGGACAGCGCGTGGAGGGTGGTGACCACTACGTGAGCAGCGTCGGTTTCGAAATGGCGGCGTAGGGCAGCTCGGGTGTCGGAGCGGCCGTATCCGTCGGTACCGAGAACGTGGAAACGATCCGAACCACCAGGTATGAACCGGGCTACTTGCTCAGGAACGATCTTCATAAAATCGCTCACGGCAACGATCGGTCCCTCAGCCAGCGAATCCAACACCTGCGTCACATAGGGGACACGGGCGACGTCGGATGGGTGCAAACGGTTCCAACGCTCTGTGGCCAACGCTTCTTCACGCAACGCTTTATACGAGGTCGCACTCCATAGCGAAGCGCCCACGCCATAATCGTCGACCAAGATTTGTTGGGCTTCAAGAGCTGCGGAATATGCGGTGCCCGAGAAGATGATGGCGGCCTTGGCTGAAGCGGTTTTTGATGCCTCCGCAAACAGGTATAAACCTCGAACAATGTCGCCCGGAGTTATCGTTGCCGGACGAGCCGGCATTACGTAGTTCTCGTTGTAGAGCGTTATGTAATAGAACACGTCTTGTGGCGAAGCGCCGTACATGCGTTCCAAACCGTCGGCGATGATGGCGGCCAGTTCGTATGCGAACGCAGGGTCGTAGGTGGCGATGTTGGGAATAGTCGAGGCCAGCACGAGCGAGTGACCGTCTTGGTGCTGCAGGCCCTCACCGTTAAGCGTGGTGCGTCCGGCGGTGGCACCAAGCATGAAGCCCTTGCCACGGGCATCGCCGAAGGCCCAGCAAAGGTCACCGGTGCGCTGGAATCCGAACATCGAATAGAAGATGTAGAACGGAATCATTGGCGTTCCGTGCGTGGCATAGGCAGTGCCGGCAGCGGTGAACGAGGCCATAGCGCCAGATTCGGTGATGCCTTCTTCCAGAATCTGTCCGCTGATAGCTTCACGGTACGAGAGCATCATGTCGGCATCTACGGGGTCATACTTTTGCCCGAATGGTGCATAAATTTTGACCTCTTTGAAGAGGCCATCCATGCCAAAAGTGCGGGCCTCATCGGGAATGATGGGCACAACGTTTTGGCCGATGGTTTCGTCACGCAGCAACGAGCGAATCATACGTGCGAATACCATTGTGGTACTCACCGAGTTACGGCCTGAGCCACCGTCGAACTCGCTAAACACATCGCTAGTGACCGGGGGAGTGGCCAGTGGCTTGGCGCGAATCAACCGCGAAGGCACTGCACCATCGAGTGACCGACGACGTTGACGCAGGTACACCATCTCGGGCGAATCCTCAGCGAAGCGCACGTATGGCGGATCGTCGTTCACAAAATCGCTCTCGGCAATCAAGTCCTCAAGATGCAACGTAGTGCGAACACCCATAAGGGTTTCTTTGCCGAGCTTCTTGATCTGGTGGCTGGAGTTGCGGCCTTCCACATCAGGACCAAGCGTCCAGCCCTTGACCGTCTTGGCCAAGATCACTGTCGGTTGACCCTTATGGTCGACAGCGGCTTTGTAGGCAGCGTAAAGCTTGCGGTAATCGTGTCCGCCGCGAGGAAGGTTGCGCAGATCCTCATCGGAGAGATGCTCTACCATTTTGCGCAGGCGAGGATCAGGTCCGAAGAAGTGCTCACGAATGTAGGCGCCAGACTCCACGGCGTACTTTTGGAATTCACCGTCAACGGTGGAGTTCATTTTGTTGAGCAGCACACCATCTTTATCTTGGGCGAGTAGGGCGTCCCATTTGCCGCCCCACACAACCTTGATGACGTTCCAACCAGCACCACGGAACACGGTTTCGAGTTCCTGCATGATCTTGCCGTTCCCGCGCACTGGTCCGTCGAGACGCTGCAAGTTGCAGTTCACCACGAAAATCAAATTGTCGAGCTGTTCACGGCCGGCCAAGCTAAGCGCGCCTAGTGATTCTGGCTCGTCGGTTTCGCCGTCACCCAAGAATGCCCAAACCCGTGAGTTGGAAGTATCAGTAACCCGGCGGTTCAGCAGGTAACGGTTAAACCGGGCCTGGTATATCGCGTTGATCGGGCCGAGCCCCATCGAAACGGTTGGGAATTCCCAGAAATCTGACATGAGGCGGGGGTGGGGATAGCTCGAGAGTCCGTTGCCTTCGATTTCCATACGGAAATTGTCCAGCTGCGCTTCGGTGAGGCGACCTTCGAGGAAAGCACGGGCATAAATCCCTGGGGACGCATGACCTTGAAAATAGATCTGATCGCCCGAGCCCCCGTCGTCCTTGCCGCGAAAGAAGTGGTTAAACCCAACTTCGACCAGCGATGCCGACGATGCGAAGGTGGCGAGGTGGCCGCCGATGCCCTCAGCCTTGTGGTTAGCGCGCACCACCATGGCCATGGCGTTCCAACGAACTACTGCACGGATTTTGCGTTCCATGTCTTCATCGCCTGGGAACCACGGTTCCTGCTCTGCGGCAATGGTGTTGATGTATGGCGTGCTGACCAGCGATGGAAGCCCGATTTGGAGTTCTTTGGCTCGCTGGAGTAGCCGGTTCATCAAGAGCTGGGCACGGGTTTTACCGTGCGTGGCAACGATCGCATCAAGCGATTCGAGCCACTCCTGCGTCTCCGTAGGATCGGTATCGGGCAACTGGCGGGCAAAACCGTCAAATATCACGTGGTACATGCTTTCACGCTGAGAGCCTCTTTGTTTTAGGTCGAGGCCAAAATGTCAAATCGAACGGTTCTCTGACTGTTTCACGACGGATTTCGTCACATCGGGAAGCCGAGCCGAGTGTCACGTGGGACTTCTTAAGAGCCCGTTGGTTCTCACAGACAGTGAGATGATCTGAAATCTGCCGGCCTCATTGGCAGCAATGACGTGCCACTTGCGTTCTGGTAGGAACCGAACCCGAGCAGAGAATTCCACGGGTTTCTCCATGGTGCGCTATGCGGGGAACCTCCAGGTTTGTGCACGACGACTGCTTAGGCAAGGCCTCTTCCCCGCAGGAGAGGTTCAATGCCCGGATCGCGGCCACGGAAGTTGCGGTAGGCCTGGCCCGGTTCGAGGGTGTTACCGGAGGAGTAAATATAGGTGCGTAGTCGCCTTGCTGTCTCGGGATCGAAGGGCGAACCGGTTTCGGTGAAGGCATCGTAGGCATCTGCATCCAACACTTCAGCCCATAGGTACACGTAGTAAGACGCGGCGTAGCCAGAACTGGCAAACAGGTGCTGAAAATGTGTCGGACGGTGGCGCATCACTATGGCTGGAGGCATACCCAGTTCGGCCAACTGGCTTCGTTCGAACTCGCCAATATCGACGGGTTCGGTTTGGGCGTGCACAGCCTGATCAATGAGTGCACATACAACGTATTCAACGGTGTCGAAACCCTGGTTGAAGTATTGCGCTTGCTTCATTCGCGCCAGCAACTCATCGGGTATCGGTTCACCGGTTTCGTGGTGCCGAGCGTGCTTCTTGAGCACTTCGGGTTCGGTGATCCAATGCTCAAACAGCTGTGACGGAAGTTCAACAAAGTCGCGGAGCACCTGAACGCCACCAAGACGTTGGTAGGGCGAATCGGACAACATCGCATGCAGCCCATGTCCGAACTCATGAAACAACGTGCGAGCGTCGTCGCTGCTGAGGAGAGATCCCTTCGCGAAGTTGTTGTGGTTGGCGACGACGGGCAGAGCCTCGTGGCCTTCCAAGTACTCAGCACGCGGCCGATAGGTCGACATCTAAGCACCACTGCGTTTTGTGCTCCGAGCAAAGTTGTCGGACAGGAACACTCCACGCAGCACTCCGTTTTCATGAAACTCAAAAACTCTTACGTCGGGATGGTATGTGTGCACATCAGTACGTTCCACGAAGGTCAAGCCAAAGAGACGGTTCGCGCAATCAAATGCCGCGTTGAGCACCCCGTCGAGCGTGAAGTACGCCATGACTTCGTCTTCCGATAGGGCATAACGGGCGGTCTTTACCTGCTCGGCGAAGAACCGCCAGTCCCAACCTTCAACCGTTTCGATACCCGTGGACCGAGCGATGCTGCTGAGTTCTTCATATTCGGCGATGGCCGCAGAACGAGCTGGGGCCCAAACTTGCTGCAAAAGGCTCGAAACCGCCGAAGGGGTTTTGGCCATCGTGTCGTCAATTTGGTATTCGGCAAACGTCGCGTATCCATGGAGAAGCGCCAACTCAAAGCGCAGGGCCAAAATCCGTACGATCAGCGGACGGTTGTCGGTAGGGCCCTCGTGTTCACCGCGAGTAATCCAGGCATTCCAGGCGATTTCTCGTAGATCTCGGCGAGATGAATACATCAGGAACGGAGTAACCAGCGAACGAGAAAGCGTGACAATCGGGTAAGGTGCATTCGATTGCGTGCCGGCTTCGCGCAAGGCTTCGATCAGCCAATCGGGAAGCCCGGCAAGATCAGCGGGATCAGGCAGGGGCATCGACCAGCGTTCGTCGGCCAAGACATTTTGCGTGAATTGGGTTTGCAGTGTGGCTAGGAGTTCGGCAATTTTTCCGGCTCGATCTCGGTTGGCTCCGGTCAGCAGCGCACCAGACCGAACAGCATCAAGTCTTAAACGTTCAACGAGGCGTTGCGCTACGGGATCGAGCGCACATCGCTCTTCGTACACGGCAGCCATTCGCGAAAACACGCCGGCGTGCATAGAAATTGCTGAATAGTGCGCCGCCAACTTGGGGGCCATTTCGCGTTCAACGTTTTGCAATTCGTCGTTGGTTTCGGCGGCACAGAGGTTGGAAAACACCCGAGACACGGTATTGAGGAGGTGTCCGGAACGATCCAGGGTCACGATGGTGTTGGAAAAAGTTGGAGATTCCGTATTGCCGACGATCGCCTCGATCTCCTCGCGGTGGGAGGCCATTGCAACTTCGAACGCCTCGGCAAAATGCACTACCTTGATAAGGCCAAACGGCGGCAACCCCAGCGGGGTGTTCCAGCGGTCTAGCAGCGGATTCATCGTCTTAAACACGCCCATACGCTAGTGCGCCAGGCCTCCGCATGCTCGAAGTGGCGGGTGCGGCGCTCAGAGGTGAACTGCTGTCGATTGGAGGAAATCGCCTGCGGCACGATAAAAATTTCCACTCGATTGGTCCTTGTGTGAACTAGTTCATGTGCGCGTAAATCATGACGTAGTGATTTCGGTGTGAAATCCGCAGTGGTACTGAGATCTGACAGGAAAACACCACGTGGAGACTTCGCTTCCCTGCACTAGTGGTTGGTAGCTACTCGGATGGCGACAAAGGCGACGATGGCGGCAACACCGCCAATGACTGAAACCGGTGCGATTCCGTGCGCATCAAAAAGGTTCGTGGCCAATGCGGCGGCTGCGGCTCTCGAAATAGGCGCCAACGCGTGGTCGATAGAAAGAACCGTGCCCTTGCGATGTTCGCCTACCTCGGAGATTACCGAAAGCAGCGAGACGTAGCCGAACTCAAAACCAAGAAACATAAGCACCAATACCACAACTCCCAGCACCGTGATGTTAGGGACGATGCCAATACCCGCCATGCCTGCCAACATAACTAGCGAGCCCATAGCCACGCTTCGCCGCTTACCCCACCGATCCGTTTTGACCGAAGACAATGTGCTTGCCCCCAGCTCGGCTACACCCACAAACACGCTAAACAACCCAACCGCCCGAACCGACAGGTCAAATCGTTTGGTGAGCCAGCTGCCATACACACTGAAGATACAGATCGACCCAAACGACATGGCTGCAGAGCAAACCAACGCTCCCGTGATTCGTCTGAGTAGCGCCTTTGCTTCGGGTGATCCGGTCGGTGTGGTCGAGCTTGCGTATCGGTTGACCTCGCTTGGATCAGCCTCAGTAAGGTTGATGGAATGAGCCTCACCGAAGACCTTCCAGATTGCTGAAGTACTAAGTGCGGATATGAACACCAATCCTGCAAACATCGTCGACACGCTAAATACCGAAATCACCAATCCGAATATCGGCGCACCTATCAGTACTGCAAAGGCCCAGGAGGTTTCCAACCGGCCCATCGACCAACCTCTGCGCGCATAGGGCACCGAGGCACCTAACCAGGCGTGCGCCGAGGTAGTGAACGTGGCCACACCCATCGCTGTGGTGGCAAAGCCCAGCGCAAACATTACGGGTGAATGGATCCGGTTGGCGGCTGCCGTACCCATTATGGCGACGCCTGCAATGGTTGATCCCGAGCCAGCCGTGAGCCAGAAACGAAATTTGCCTCGGTCGAGGGACCGTCCAATGACTCCGGTGAGTAAGCCAGTGAGTTCTCCCAGGGCCATTAGGGCTCCAAGTCGACCGATCGTTGTTCCGAGTTGCTTCGAAATGGGTGTGAGGAACACGTACGGTAGCCGGAAACCCAAGCACACAATGAACTTGCCAATGGTGGCCATAACCAGTTGGCGGTCCATCATCGGCATTGCTGGCATGAGCCCGCCAGGG
>JAYUVJ010000393.1:0-9629 GCA_043754155.1 Acidimicrobiia bacterium | reverse complement strand
CATCGAAAAGCATCAACTAAAAGAGCCCCAATGTTTGACAATACGGAAGTCCATAAAGTGCAAGTAGCCAAGCATTTCTGAAGGGTGTTACCCCGGCATCTGGTATGTTCCCCACCGATCACATTCCCACTCGCCTCGAAGCCGTAAAACTGAAGTACGCAAAGGAACTAGGAAGTGCTTAACCAGGAAATGTCTAACCAGGGAATGTCTAATTCTGCAACGCCATCCAGCCATATCGATCCACTGTTTGATCTCACCGGAAAAATTGCCCTGGTGACTGGAGGGAGTCGGGGGCTTGGCTACGAGATGGTGAAGGCCTTTGCTGCGCATGGTGCCGATGTCATCATCGCCAGTCGCAAACTTGATGCCTGTGAAACCGTGGCACAAGAGGTTCGAGCAATGGGTCGTAAAGCCGTAGCCATCGCCGCACACGTTGGTAAGTGGGACGAGTGCGATCGTTTGATCGAAGAGTCCTATACAGCTTTTGGGCGTATCGATATTTTGGTCAACAACGCCGGAATGGGACCACGTGTTCCTAGCCATGAAGTCACCGAGGATTTGTTCGACAAAGTCGTCAGCCTGAACTTCAAAGGCCCGTTTCGGTTGGCGTCGGTCATCGGAAAGCGTATGTTCGACGTTGATGGCGGCTCGATCATCAACGTGTCGTCCACCGGCGGTTCCATGCCGTTGCCCGAAGTTGTGCCTTACAGCTCGGCAAAATCCGCACTCAACGCCATGACGCTTTCACTGGCACATGAGTACGGACCGCGGGTGCGAATCAACACGCTGTCGGCCGGGCCATTCCTCACTGATATCTCGAAGGCGTGGACTCCAGAAATGCGCGAGCATGCAAACAACGCACTCGGTCGTCCAGGCCTACCCCACGAAGTTGTTACGTCCGCTTTGTATCTCGCCAGCCCCGCATCGAGTTTCACCACAGCGTCGATGCTCCGTGTCGACGGCGGAACCTGGTAGCCGTATTCGCAGTTGGGGTGACATTGTGAAGCGAACGCACCATGTCCTCTGCTCAACTTCACTCTGCTCAACTTTAACGCGCATATTTCGACGATTTACGCTTCCCTATAATGGACCGAGAAGAGATGACCTTGATTCAAGTTGCTGGTGGGCCTATTGATGCCGAATTTTTTCATGCTGAAATAGGCGAACCAAAAACACCATTGGTCTTTCTTCATGAAGGCCTTGGCTCAATAGGATTGTGGCGTTCATTTCCTGCTGATGTGCGCGCGGCGTGCGGGGGACCGGCAACCCTCGTTTATTCACGTCATGGCTACGGTCACAGTGGGCCTCCCGATCTGCCCCGCCCCGTGAGCTATATGCACCAAGAGGCAGACGTCGTGCTCCCTGAAGTGCTCTCGACCTTTGTAGTTGAGCGGCCAATTGTCATCGGACACAGTGACGGCGCCTCAATCGCTTTGCTTTACGCTGCTGCGGGATACGACGTGGCTGGATTGGTGTTAATTGCCCCTCATGTGTTCGTTGAAGACATCACGATCATGGCCATCGAAACAGCGCGGGTCGCTTATGAAACAACTGAGCTTCGAACGAAACTTGCCCGACACCACAACGATGTCGATGCGGCCTTTCTGGGCTGGAACGATATTTGGCTCTCGCCGGATTTTCGCGATTGGAACATTGAGGCTTGCCTCGCCTCGATCACGTGTCCGATTCTTTTGATTCAGAGCGAAGCTGATCCCTACGGCACCACGTCTCAACTTGATGCGATCCAGCACGGTGTCCAAGGTCCAACCACCCGTCTACTCGTCAGCACTCCCGGCCACGCTCCTCACCTTGAAGCGTCGTCAGAAACGGTGGCCGCCGCTGCTTGGTTCATTCGCTCGCTTCGTTAATTGGGTTCAAGCGCAATCGAGAGGGTTCGTTTCTCAGCCGAATCTCCTCAGGCTTCTTGCTGAGCAACACACTGAACGCCACGATTAGGTTTGTGGAATTGCTTAGATGTTTGGATTCTGAATTCGTGTAGCGGAATCTCTGGTGGCAGTCCGATCCTCGTGAGGTTCGTGTTCATGATGGGCCCAGCAACATTCGAAACGAAGGTGGTGAAGCCACCAGTAGCGCCAACGACTCGTGTGATCTGAGGAGTCGCGGGCTTTGGAGGCGTGGCCCGAATAATACGTACGCTTTGTAGTATGACTAGAAAAGGATCGTGCTGCCGATGACGATATCGAGCGCTCGGCCACCGGAGCCCAAGACCACATAGAACTATTTTCAACGAAGATGAGGAGCATCACGCCGAAACACTGCATAGTGTCGTTCGCGCACACGCACTACGTTGTTGGGCATGACAGCGTTAACGCAAGGCTGGGCTCACGGGATCACACTTTGGAATTTGCTAATCGATCGAACACGGCTGACTCCCGATGCGCTAATGCTTGTCGACGATCGAGATCGAAAAGTTTCCTTCGCCGAGTTTGTGATGCAGGCAGAGAGGGTGGCAGCGGGTCTTTACCAACGTGGTGTGAGCGAAGGGTCAGCGGTGAGCTGGCAGCTCCCGACCCGGATCGAAACGGTGCTGGTCTTTATGGCCCTTTGTCGGCTCGGTGCCATACAGAATCCAATCATTTCGCTCTACCGGGAGCGTGAAGTTAGTTCGCTACTAAGAAACAGCAAGGCCAGTTTGTACATCGTGCAGGGCATTTGGAATGGTTTCGACTATCCGGCAATGGGCGAAGTACTGACTGCGAAGCTTGATCAGCCTTGTGAAGTTCTTGCCCTTGATGCCCTCGATGGTGGTATTCCCGATGGTGAACCCTCGATTCTTCCGCCCGTACCAACGGATGGATCGGTTATCCGCTGGCTGTATTCCACCTCAGGCACAACGTCGGAACCGAAAGTTGTTCTGCACACGGATCAAACGTTGATCGCCGGAGGGCACGGAATCGCTGTGCGACAACAGTTCCCGTCGTCAGCCGTCCTAGTGATTGCTTTTCCCTTTGCGCACATAGGAGGTCCGGACAATTTTGTGATGCAACTTGAATGTGGTGCAGCGGCACTCTTGATGGAATCGTTTGTTCCTTCCGCAGCCATTGCGTCGATGCGTAAACACGGAGCCACATCGCTTGGCGGAAGCACCGCGCATTACATTGCCATCCTCGCTGAGCAACGAAAAAACCCGGGCGAGGTTCTTGTACCAACGCTGAAAACCATGGTTGGTGGGGGAGCGCCGCTTCCGCCCGAAGTATTTTGGCAATGCGAATCCGAAGTACACATACGAGTTCATCATGGCTACGGCATGACCGAGTGCCCGATGATCACGTGTGGTGGACCGGAAGACACCGGTGAAGAACTCGCCAATACTGAAGGTCAACCCGTTGAGGGCGTGGAGATCCGCATTCTCGACAAGCACGATCAACTACTTCCCGTCGGTACCGACGGTGAAATTGCCGTTCGAGGGCCCATGTTGATGAAGGGTTATGGCAGCGAGGAACAGAATCGCGAATCGTTCCTTCCCGATGGCTTCTTCCGCACTGGAGACCGTGGCTATCTCAGGGAAAGCGGCCATATCGTGCTCACCGGCCGAAGCAAAGAATTAATCATTCGTAAGGGTGAGAATATTTCTCCCAAAGAGATCGAAGACATTCTCGCCACGCACCCATCGGTCTCAGCGGTAGCCGTTATTGGTTTGCCTGATGCCGCACGCGGCGAGCGGGTTTGTGCGGTACTCGAACTTCGCCAAGGTGCTGCGCCCGTGAACTTGCAACAGGTCCAAGAACTTTGCCGGGAGCAAGGTTTGATGATCCAAAAAACTCCGGAACAACTTGAAATACTCGATGCGCTTCCCCGCAACCCCACGATGAAAATCCTCAAACGTGAACTGGTAAGCCGGTTCTCATAACTCGCTTATGCCCGACAGGAACGACGTTCGTGCTGTACTTGGGTGATGCCTGAGTTGATATTGCGGGGAACTGCATCTGACACTAAACGAGTTCTTGGACCCACCCACCCAAACCCGTTGGCGGCTCCGCGCAACCTTGCTCTGGTCGATTCGGATGTTAGAAAGCTAGACGATGCGTTGGCAATTCTTAAGGTCGAACTAGCGGACACGCATTGCACACTGGGTCCTGGCTTGCCATCCGAACTTGCGTCACGGTGTCGGGGCTGTTGGTGGAACGGCGGACCAAGAATGGTCGCATTCGTTGGCGAAAGCTGTGGTTCGCCTAGGCGGCTTACCTAGCTTGCTAGTCGACCCGTCGATACGACCTTGGTCGAAGCACTGCCGGAGCACGACCGTAAAGATTTGCGAACCCTGCGGTATCGTCTGGAAGTCCTCGCGTGCTCCTGCGCGATCAGCTGGAATACGGAGAATTTGCAAATGGAACTACGAAAAGGTCAAGTCGCAGTTGTTACTGGCGGGGCTAGTGGAATCGGGCTTGCCCTCGCTGAGTCGTTCGCCCGAGCTGGGCTTTCGATTGCCTTGGCCGACGTGCAAGCAGATGCTCTAGCCGCCGCCGAAACTCGGATTCGTGCACTTGGAGTCGAAGTACTAAGTGTGCAGACAGATGTCAGTAAAGAAGCTGAGGTGCAAGCCCTCGCCGCTGCCGTGATGGAACGGTTTGGATCGGTGCAAATCGTTTGCAATAACGCAGGTGTTGGTGGCGGAGGCGATCCTTGGTTTGGACCTGCGGGTGTTTGGAATTGGGTGATGGGCGTCAACTTTTGGGGCGTTGTTCATGGCGTGCGTGCCTTCCTTCCGCACCTGCTAGCCAACGCTGATGGGGGGCACATTGTCAATACCGCTTCGATCGCTGGTCTGTATCCCGTGACCTCGGCGCCTTACGATGCCAGCAAGCACGCGGTCGTCGCTCTTACCGAAAGCCTTAACAACACCTTGTTGACGATTGACGCCAAGGTGGGGGTGAGTTGTCTGTGTCCGGGTTGGGTCAAAACGGGTATTGCTGATTCAGTGCGCAACTGGCCAACCGAACTCGGCGCTCCACCAGTCCAGACCCAAATGCAAGCAGCAGTAAGCGCGCACACCAGGCGAGTAATCGATGAAGGCACACAACCAGGAGTGGTCGCCGACCTCGTTTTGGAATCGATTCAGAACGGTCGGTTCTGGGTTTTTCCGCATCCCGAATTTATTGAACGAGCGATGGAGCGGTTCCACTCAATCGGCGAAGGACGAAACCCAGCACCGCCAGTGCAACTCCCCGGCATGGCCCCTCGCGCAGAAATCCTCCGCGATGCCCTCGCAGCCTTGGAAAACGGGTAGCGCATATGGTGCGTCTACATATGATTGGGAATCGACTGGCTCCGAAGGCCTTGGAGTATTTTCATTCGCATCGTCACGAGGTGATTGAGTTGGCTGCTACCGACACGCCGGGCACCGTTGCCGCTATTCGCAATGCGGTTGTTGCTGACGGGGCAAAGCGGATAGTGGTCGTGGGTGGTGATGGGATGGTGCACGCTGCGGCGAATGCCATTGCGCCGCTTGCAACTGAATACCCCGATGTCGTTCTTGGGATCATTGCGTTAGGGAGCGGAAATGATTTTGCCCGCGCTGTTGGTCTCGCTATCGACGATGAGTTGACGGCAGCGAAAGCTTGTCTGACACCCGCCAAACCGGTCGACCTTTTGGAGACTTCGTTTGGTTGGGTGGCTACTGTGGCAACCTGCGGGTTCCCAGCGCGAGTAAACCGCAGAGCGAACGGTATGCGGCGACCAAAAAGCTCGCTGAAGTACACCGTGGCGACGATTGCTGTGCTGCCTTCGCTTGGGTCAGATGCGATCGAAATGGCACTCGACGGCGGCGCGTGGACCAAAGCCGACCTGCACCTTTTGGCCATAGGAAACACCGCATACTTTGGTGGGGGAATGAAAATCTGCCCTGAGGCTCGCTTCGATAACGGGTCGGCTGAAGTTGTTCGCGTCACCGCGCTTGGCCGCTTGGAAGTCCTTCGATTTCTGCCGAGCGTCTTTCCCGGCAAACATGTTCACAACCAACGGACCACAGTGCAACGAGCGCGTACTATCTCCCTCAGAGCCGAATCGAAGGTGGAGCTTTGGGGCGATGGGGAATACCTTGGCGTGCTGCCCGCCACAGTCGATTTACGACCCAGCGCGATCCAAGTCGCCGGACTGGCCTAATGGATCGAGCTAGCCGATTCGTGTGCAGGCAACTGGCTCACTGAACGCAAATTGATCAGCCGTCGGACCAACTTTGTCACCGAGCGGCAGCCGGATGGGCGAAGCTACTTCGTAAGTGTTGTTAGTAAATATTTGCGGTACCGCCGCCATCGAGGTGCATGTTCACGCCGTTGACGAATCCGGCTCGGGGGCTAGCTAGGTATGCAACGGCAAACGCGATGTCCTCAACCTGGCCAATCCGGTGCACGCTTTGGCCCGTGCCTTTAAGGATGTAGTCGGCGGCTTGATCGGTGCTTTCCCAACCACGCTTAGCCGCGAACACTTTGAGGAAGTCCATTAGGCCTTCGGTCATGATCATGCCTGGAGTAACGGTGTTGACGGTAACGCCAGAACCAGCAAGGGCCTTGGAGAGACCAACCGACATGTTGATCATCGCAGCTTTGGCTGGGCCATAATCGGGCTGTGCCGAAGTGGGGATCACTCCAGCGGCACTGGAGATTTGAATGATGCGTCCCCAAGCTCGCTCCTTCATGCCCGGTGCCAACGCATGGATCAGTCGGCCCGCTGCGGTGACGTTCTTTTCATACGTTGCGACCCATTCCGATACGTCGACGTCGAACCACGATTTCTTTACTTCTTCAGAAGCACCTCCGGCGTTGTTGACCAAAATGTCGATGCCGCCACCGAACGCTGCAAGCGCGACCGCTGCTACCGAAGCGGCACCTGCATCGTTCGACAAATCACCGAGGGCTACGACAGCCGTCCCACCGGTCGAGCGAATGGTTTCAGCAACCGCCTCGGCTCGTTCGGCATTTCGACCGTGAACGACGATAGAAACCCCTTCAGAGGCGAGCAGTTTGGCAATGCCAGCGCCCAACCCAGAACTACTACCCGTAACGAGTGCACGTTTTCCTTGAAGTTCGTAATCCATGAATGCAGTCTGGCCGTCAACGCTGGCAAAAGCACATCGACGGAGTGAAGCCAAGCGTTACAGCAGGATCCCGCTGATTTTAGCGGCGATGATGGCATCTTCGTCTAGGCCAATCTCGGCCATGACTTCGTCGGTATGCGCGCCTAGTTCTGGTGCAGGGCTGATTGGGGATGGGGCCCGGTCGAACTGGACTGGGGAACTCACCATGGTGATTGCACGTCCGTCGCCATAATCCACCGACTGCGTGTAACCGTTGGCGATTGAGGAAGGATCGTTGGGAAGTTCACTGGCCTTTTGCACAATGTCCCACTGCCCCGTCTGGGTGGCCAACAGCGCAGTCCACTCAGTCAGCGGCTTTGTTGCAAAAATTTCGTCGAGAACGCTAATGCAGGAATTAATATTGACTGCGCGCTTAGCATCGTCGACAAAATCGGGGTGCTCGATCAAATCGGGGCGACCAAGGGCGGTGCAAAATCCTGGCCAGTAACGCTGTGCCTGCAACATACACAACGCAACAAAACGATCATCGGACGTGCGGTAGAAGTTCACCAATGGATTTGGCATGGCGTTGCGTCGCATCTTTGGAAGTTCAGGAACCCCAATCAGCGTGCTTCCCACGATGCCCGGTTGAAGCGCCCACATGGCCGTTCCAAGCAGCGATCCATCAACGATGCAACCTTCGCCGGTTCGTTCGCGCTGTGCGATGGCCGCAGCGATCCCGCCAGCGAATACCGCGCCGCTCATTCCGTCACCAAAAGCGCCACCCGGCATCTGAAGGGGGTGGGACAAATCGTCGGGAGTGATGGCCGAGGCGATACCACTACGGGCCCAGAATGAGATGGAGTCGTAGCCACCCTTCTCCGAATCTTCGCCATGTCCGCCCTGTCCGCTGCCGACGGCGTAAATGATTTTGGGATTCCGGGCACGGATGTGATCGATATCAACTTTGAGTTTGCGGCGTGCCGCTGGGAGAAGGCTGATTAAAAACACATCGGCATCATCAATCATTTTGTACAACAATTCGGTGGCACCTTCGGCTCCGAGGTCCATGGCGACGTTGCGCTTCCCGCGGTTGAAGATTTCGTACATGAAGGTGAAGCCACCGGTGCCTGGAGCGATCCCGGCATAGTTCAGTCCGCGCATTGGGTCACCGGTGGCTGGTTCAATCTTGGTAACGCTGGCGCCCCAATCGGCCAGTACCGCCCCGGCCGAGGGAACGAACGCCCACATCGATACTTCGACAACTTTGATTCCTTCGAGCGGTCGCTGTCCCATGGGTTCCTAGCCTTCGTGTCTGTTGATGTGCGTCTTTGAACGCTTTATGAAGACAACCTTATGGGAAGCAGTGGGCCCCCTCGAATCGGGCCATTGTTTTGAAGACGTTCGCACTGTTGCCAGATCCGAGATGGCCCGTCAACCCAGTGGCCACCCTGTCGTGCTGATTCGTGGGTCTATCCCTTGGTGAGTGAACCGTCTTCGATGAGGGCGTCGAGTTGGCGGGTGAGGACCTTGGAAAATGATGGGTGGGTGAGGAGCCAGAAGGTGTCGCGTTGGATGCCGTCGAGCACTAGGCGGCCGACCTCGTCGGGATCCATACCCTTATCGAGGAGGGCTTGCACGGCTGCCCCGGCTTTGCCTTCGGCGGCGCTATTTGTCTTCGGTTTTGCTTTGCTCGGACGATAACCAACTGAGTGGCGGCTGATATCGGTGTTGATTGGCCCGGGGCAAAGGACCGAGGCTCGCACTGGGCTCTTCCTGCCTCGCAGATCGCGCTCCAACGTGGTCATCAAGGCCACTGCGCCGTGTTTCGCGACATTGTATGCGCCCATAAAACTTCCACCGATGAGACCGGCTAGGGATGCGGTGGTATTGATATGGCCCACACCTTGCTCTTCCATGATGGGCAGGAAGGTCTTGACGCCATAGATCGGCCCCCAAAGATCAACGTCGATCATCCAACGCCAATCTTCGAGCCGAATATTGTTCGTCGGTGTTGGTATGCCCACTCCCGCGTTGTTGCAGAGCACGTGGACGGCACCAAATCGTTCGAGTGTGGCTGCGGCGAGCGCTTCAACCTGTTCAAGTTTTGAAACGTCGCATGATTGACTAGCCGCTTCAACCCCACGATTAGATAGCTCGCTAACAACGGCGGCCATCATGGCTTCGTCGAGATCGGCGATCATGATCTTCATACCGGCGTCGGCAAAGGCCCGTGCCATGCCTCGACCAATTCCGCTGGCGCCGCCAGTAATAACCGCTACTTGTCCGTGGAGTTCCATGGGCGGAACCTACTTGAAGTTGGCTGAAGATGCACGTGGGCAAGTTCATTTCAACGAACTTCGGCTCCTTCGAGGGTGCTGGAGTTGCGCCAGTCTTCGAGGATCTGGAAGAACTTGGTGGTGCCGCCCCCGTAGGACGAGGTGAAGAAGCCGAGTGGGTTGTTGAGCTTCCCCTCATCGTTGTAATAGCCGGGAGTGCATTCGGCGAAGAATCGTCGACCGATGCGGCCTTTGGATTGCATCTCCATAACCCAGCCGTCTTCGCCCTCAAGTGTCGCTTCTATCGAGGACAGCGC
>JAYUVJ010000392.1:0-2066 GCA_043754155.1 Acidimicrobiia bacterium | reverse complement strand
GGTTGTCGGGCTTATGGAGATTCTCGGCGAGAAGCCTGAATTCGACGAAAAGAAGTGCAAACAGTGCAAAACGCACCCTGTGGTGTCTCCGTTTCGAGTGTTTGCTCGCAGACCTGTTCAGACAGCTGGTTCAGTCCAGCGACCGTGTACGACCGTCGTCGTCCACATGAGCGATCGACCGGGAACCCTGTAGGTCGCCCAAAAACGCTCCCCGAGTGAAACAACGCCCGCCAGTTAAAGAAGCTGGGTAGCTTGTCCGATATTTCTTCAACCGGTTCCGGTTTCACCCAGAACGAGTTACGCTGAGTTACGCTTTTTTGTCATACCCCCGGGAGGTAATCATGTCTGTACAAACGATTGTACTTACCGATGCCGCTTGGGATGTCGAACGTGACGCAATGACAAACCGGTTCTTCGGTATCACCGCGAAACAGTTCACCGAACGGTTCAACGCTGGCGCTTACGACGATGAACAAGCCGATGGGCTTATGGCCGTGCTTGCGTTCTTCCCTGAACTCGACTGAACCAGAGCAGTGCCAGGGCGGGATGAGAAAGAGGCTTGGCGCGCCTTCAAAGAACCGATACAACGAGTGATCGGGTGCGTTGACCAAACGGTTCGGCTCCACGAGAAGCAGTTCAAAGACGGTGTACGCCTGCTAGCAACAACGGTTGACGGGATCCCTTTCGGTGATGGACTCGTGTTCCGTTTCTCACTGCAACTCGAACCCTTAACGGACGATGGTGTTTGGCGGATGAGTACCCGCCGTTACGACTTCACGATCTGGACGAAAACCAGAGTGCCAACGATGGTGTTCGGTTGGCACTGGCACCCAGCGAGCAAACAATCCAAGGTTGCTTACCCTCACTTGCATGTGCCGTCCGCGTTGAGTCACAAATCGAAACACATTCCAACCGGTCGGCTGTCGCTTGAAGACGTGGTTCTGTTCGGATTCGATGAACTCGGTGTTGTCCCGACCGTTGAGAATTCCGTGGCTATCGTCAGCGAAACCCGCGATTTACACAAGCAAAACCGTTCCTGGCATTGAGCACGGCTCAGTCAAACCGCTGCTGTTTGATCGGCGCTCACGATTTTAACGATCATTCCGAATGCCTTCTTCCCGATCCGACCGATCTTGTCAACGATGTCACGAAACTTTTTCGAGTGCCGATACAGACTGATAGCCATGTGGCCACGGCTATCACTGCAACGATCGGTAGGTACGCGGCGAGGGAAAGGAGGATGTATCCGGCTGTTACGAGCCCGATAGCGATAGCAAGTGAAGTGAAAACGCTTTTGTGTTTACCAAGCCAACCGAAGATCGTTTTCAGTTTGATGGCCATTTTGGTGAACTTGTTCGTGTGGAACAGTTCGTTCGCTAAGCCACCCGTCGCACCGCCGGACAGCTTTTGCATACGTCCGATCGAGGCGTTCGCCCGGTCCAACGGCGAGAACCCACTACCGGCTCTCGCCCCTGCCTTGGCAAGCTGTTCAACGCTCTTCTTCGCCTCATCGGCCGGTTTCGAAACACCGTTGAGCAAGCGCGCTTTGATGACAAGGTCGTCCATGGAGAACAAGTCTTCCGGAGAGATGTTCCGGTGCTCTGGACGAGGTTGAAGATGCCCGAATGACCCCCGATCAGGGTCAAACGAGAATCATTCTTACCCTGCCCCGCATCTGCCCCACGCCACACGTTCCTAAAGGGTGTTTAAAGGCGTTCGGTGCCGATAACCCGTTGCCGGGAAAGGAAAAGCCCCCGACCTGTTTTTGCTGGTCAGAGGCTCCCAAGGCTGTTAACGGAGGTGGACGGGAATCGAACCCGCCTCACGAGGATCGCTCGTGACAACCGCTTTGAAGGCGGCGGAGCCCACCAGGTACCCGGACACCTCCGGTCAGAACCCTAGTGGTGCAGAGGGTTGTCTGAGAAATTCTGGCGCGTTCTTGGAAACCCAAGAAGTACAACGCAACGAGTTTGCTGGCCTTCGCGTGCGGGGTACGCCGAGATGTGAGTTGTTTCCTGGGAGTGAAACGGATTGGAGCGGACGCAAGTTGCCAATGGGCGAGCGAC
>JAYUVJ010000391.1:0-6328 GCA_043754155.1 Acidimicrobiia bacterium | reverse complement strand
CCTAGGGCCACAAACCCGCCAATGAGCGAAACGCCTAGAACGGCAACGGCACTAATCCGTACCCTATTCGATAGCGGCTTCAAACCCAACCAACTTTTTTGGTTGATGCTGGTGTGAGAATCGGATCATGCTGGGTCGACAACAGTGGCTTCATGACTTTCGTTTGCGGACGAGTACCAAACCAATAAGTGCACTTACACCGGTAAAGATGGCTATCAACGCATCGAAGCTCCAGGTTTTCGCTTTCGCGGCAACGGCCGTTGTGGCACCCAAAGGGGTTTTCCAGGATTTCGTTTCACCGTTCAGCTGAGAGTGCAGTGTGACGGTGAAGGCTTCGTTGATTGGCTTCCCTAACTGTTTGGCAACCTCGGCATCATCAATGCCCAGAGCCGAAGTGGAACCAGTAAGCGCACGGAGTTGATCGTCGCCCAGTGCAGCTAAGCCGGCCGTGAGATCAACATTGCCTTCGAACGACAGTTCTGAGCCAAGCAAGTTTGACGATCGAGCCAGCGTCAACGACGAAAACGGCCCGTCTGCTTTCGTAAGTGAACGAAGGATTGCCGTGGCATCGGTGGTGTTGGCGAAACTACGCTCCAGCGTAAGCACCGAATTGCCATCTTTGCTGGGAACCGGCCCTTTGACCGACCAACCCGCAGCACCAAGATCCTTCACCATCAATGAGCGGCTATCCACATTGGCCGTGGCATCGGCATCGATCGTGGCCTCCACCTTCACTACGCCCGCACCTTTGGCCGAAGAAGTCACATCAACAACAACATCAGCCCTACAGCCACCCAATGCAGCCAACGCGAGAATCGAGAGACCAACGCCAGCCACCCGTCGGCACAAAGAAGCCTTAGACCTCGATCGATCCATCACGGCTAGCTGTCCTGGTCGCGGATCCAACTGACGACAACCTCCGCTAAGCACCCCGCCACGCTAGCAACGCAACTGTAGGTACGGGCGCTCGAACGTGTCGTTGTTCTTTTCCGACACTTGTTTTGTTGCCGCGTCGATCACGGTCGCGAGGTACGGGCGTTCGAACGTGTCGTTGTTCTTTTCCGACGGCTGGCCAGAGTCGGGAACCTAAAGATGTGGGATTGGGCGCTTAACAAACACCCAATCCCACAGGTTTCGAACATACGGGCCGGGAAATGAAACAGCCCCCGCCGGAGCAGGGGCTGGATCAAGAACAATGCAACGATGACTACTCGGTAGGACCAACAACCACTTCTTCAACCGAAGGTGGCTCATCGGCTGGTGGCTCTTCGATGATGGCGTCGACGGCAGTGAAGGAGATTTCGCCTTCGACCACATCGACCACGATCGTTTGGTTCGGTTTGAACTCCTTGAGGAGCAGCTTCTCCGAAAGTGGATCTTCCAACATGCGCTGAATGGCACGGCGCAACGGACGAGCACCCATGGTGGGGTCGTAACCCTTATCGGCAAGCAAAATTTTGGCCTCAGGGGTGAGCTGCAAAGTGAAGCCTTGGCCCTTGAGTTGCTCGCCAAGACGGCGAACCATCTTGTCCACCATGATGACCACTTCTTCCTTCGACAATTCGTGGAAGACGATGGTGTCATCAATACGGTTCAAGAACTCCGGACGGAAGTGCGCCTTAAGAGCCTCCTGAACCTTGGCCTTCATCTTCTCGTAAGACACAGCCTCAGACGACTTGGAGAACCCAAGGTTGGCCTTACGAAGATCAGCAGTGCCAAGGTTCGAGGTCATGATGATCACGGTGTTCTTGAAGTCAACCGCACGGCCCTGCGAATCGGTCAAGCGACCATCTTCGAGGATCTGCAGCAACGTGTTGAACACATCAGGGTGAGCCTTCTCAACTTCGTCGAACAACACAACCGAGAACGGCTTGCGACGCACGGCTTCGGTGAGCTGGCCACCTTCGTCGTATCCCACATAGCCCGGAGGTGAACCGACCAAACGAGAAACGGTGTGCTTCTCCTGGTACTCGGACATATCCAAGGTGATGAGGGCATCTTCGTCACCAAAGAGGAACTCGGCGAGCGTCTTCGCGGTCTCCGTTTTACCAACACCGGTTGGGCCGAGGAAGATAAACGAACCAGCTGGGCGCTTGGGATCCTTCAGACCAGCGCGGGTTCTGCGGATGGCTTGAGACACGGCCTTGATGGCATCGTCTTGTCCGATAACTCGCTTGTGAAGTTCATCCTCCATGCGCAGAAGACGTTCGGTCTCCTTTTCGGTGAGCTTGTAAACGGGAATACCCGTCCACATGGCCAACACCTCGGCAATCGCTTCCTCATCGACCTCATCAAACAGATCAACTCCGGCTTCTTTCCATTCAGCCTCTTTGATGACCTTGCGCTCGAGAAGTTCCTTCTCAAGGTCGCGCAACTTGGCAGCGGCTTCAAACTTTTGGTTCTCGATCGAATCTTCCTTGTCCTTGCGGACCTTGGAAAGCTCGTTCTCGATTTCCTGATAATCAGGCGGGGTCTTCATGCGCTTAATCCGCAAGCGGGCACCGGCCTCATCCACGAGGTCAATTGCCTTATCGGGAAGCTGACGATCAGCAATGTAGCGGTCAGCCAGGTTTGCAGCGGCAACGAGGGCCTGATCGGTAATGGTGACCTTGTGGTGGGCTTCGTAACGCTCACGCAGACCCTTGAGGATCTCAATGGTGTGGGCAACGGTGGGCTGTTCAACCTTGATGGGCTGGAAACGACGCTCCAACGCAGCATCCTTCTCCAGGTGCTTTCGGTATTCATCGGTGGTGGTGGCACCAATGGTTTGCAGCTCGCCGCGAGCCAACATGGGCTTCAGAATGCTTGCTGCGTCGATCGCACCTTCGGCGGCACCAGCACCAACAAGGGTGTGTATTTCGTCGATAAACAAAATGATGTCGCCACGGGTCTTGATCTCTTTGAGAACCTTCTTGAGGCGCTCTTCGAAATCACCGCGGTAACGGCTACCAGCCACGAGTGCGCCTAGATCGAGCGTGTAGAGCTGCTTATCCTTGATGGTGTCGGGCACGTCGCCGGAAACAATGCGCTGCGACAAACCTTCAACGATGGCGGTCTTGCCAACGCCGGGTTCGCCAATCAACACCGGGTTGTTTTTGGTGCGGCGTGAGAGGACCTGCATGATCCGTTCGATTTCTTTTTCACGGCCAATGACCGGATCGAGTTTCTTCTCGCGAGCCATGGTGGTGAGGTTGCGGCCAAACTGATCGAGCACGAGCGAACCCTGGGGGGTGTCGCCTGCATTTGAACCGGCGCCAACGCCAGCGGTTTGTGGAGTGCCCTTGCCGTCACCCGACGCAGGTGCGCCGCCAGACTGGTATCCGCTGAGCAACTGGATAACTTGCTGACGAACTCGGCTTAGATCGGCACCCAATTTCACGAGAACCTGAGCGGCAACGCCTTCGCCCTCACGGATGAGGCCAAGGAGGATGTGCTCGGTTCCGATGTAATTGTGGCCCAGTTGCAAGGCTTCACGGAGCGATAGCTCTAGAACCTTTTTGGCACGGGGAGTGAAAGGGATATGGCCGCTGGGCGACGATCCGCCCTGGCCAATGATCTCCTCAACCTGGGCGCGAACCCCTTCGAGGGAAATAGACAGTGATTCAAGCGCTTTGGCGGCGACACCCTCACCCTCGTGAATCAGGCCAAGAAGGATGTGCTCAGTCCCGATGTAATTGTGGTTTAGCAGGCGCGCCTCCTCCTGAGCGAGGACGACGACCCGGCGGGCCCGGTCAGTAAAGCGTTCGAACAACGTAAGCCTCCAAGATGGGGAAGGCGGAAAGGATCACTTAGCTTACCGGCCAACCCGGTGTAACAACGGTGTGATTCTTCAACCTTTAAAGAAGTTCAACCATTACGACGCTCAAGTTGTGCCCAAGTTGCCAAGTTTTTCCGTCACACCTTCAATCTGCTTGTGTCAATCATCGGTCAGATCCGCTCCCAAGTTGAGTGACCATTGTTTTTTCTGTGGGCAGACGAAAACGCTGAGCGAAACGACACACGGAAGAAAAGTGGCATTGGTGAACTGGTGCCGTAGCCTTACGGTGTGGCCGCCGCATTGCCCTTAGACCTCGAATCGCTAGAAGCAGACCTACACCGGGTTGAGGATGCTCTGCGTGAATCCGTCGCAACCGATGACGCCTTTCTCACCGAGGTAGCTCACACCCTGATTAAGGCCGGTGGCAAGCGTCTCCGTCCAGTACTCACGTTGGCCGCCGCGTACATGGTCCAAGGTGCCGACGGGGGTTCCGCAGTTGGCCCGCAAGTTACAAATCACGTGGTTGACGGGGCTGTGGCATGTGAACTCATCCACCTTGGCTCCCTCTATCACGATGACGTTATGGACGAAGCGGCCACCCGCCGTGGAGTCGAAACGGCCAATGCCCGCTACGGAAACTTTGCGGCCATCGTCGCCGGTGATTACTGCCTCGCCGTTTCTGCCCAAATTGCCGCTCGGCTCGGCGTTGAGGTTTCGGCGTTGTTGGGCTACACGATCGGCCAGTTGTGCAAGGGCCAAGTCGGCGAGTTGGTTTCGCTGTTTTCCCAGGAACGCACCGAGGAGAACTACTTCATCTCCATCGACGGGAAAACTGCTTCATTGATGGCTGCCGCTTGCAAAGTCGGCGCCCTCATGTCACACCAAACACCTGAACAGGTTGAGGCCCTCACTACCTACGGGCACCGCGTGGGCATGGTCTTCCAAATTGCCGACGACATCCTCGATCTGATTGCCACCGACGAACAGTTAGGCAAACCCGCAGGCAACGATCTGGTGGAAGGCGTCTATACCCTCCCGGTTTTGCGGGCCTTCCTCGATCCCTCCATGGCCGATGAACTCAAAGCCGCTCTCACTGCTGGTGTAGAACGAGCCTCGGTTGATCAAGTCCGCAAACTGGTCCGTGCCTCAACCGGTGTGGATGCCGCCCTTGCCGTGGCCCGCACCTACGCCGACCAAGCCGTAGCCGCCCTGGCCCAATTCCCCGAATCACCCACCCACGCCGAACTCGCCGCCCTCCCTCACCGCCTCCTGGACCGTCTGCCCCTGTAGGTTGGGTTTGGCGCTTCGCTGGTAGGTTTTGGTAATGAGTGATCTCGCCGTTGCTTACGTTTCCGAAGACGAGTACGTCGCTTTTGAGTTAGTGGCCGATACGAAACATGAGTTTGTTGATGGTGTAGTTCGGGCTATGACCGGTGCTTCGATTCGACATAACCGGGTTGCGCTGAATCTGGCGGTATCACTGCGACGGGCTGCTGGCGACGGGCCGTGCGAAGTGAGCATTGAAGGTGTTCGGCTGCGGATCAACCAGAAGCTTCATTACTACCCCGACGTGATGGTCTGCTGCGACGAGCCCCAAGATTCACATTCGCAAAGCAGCCCCTGCCTGATTGCCGAAGTACTTTCGCCGAGCACTACCGCCATTGATCGAGGCGAGAAGCGAATCATGTACTTGGCGCTTCCGTCGGTTAAGCACTTGCTGTTCATCGATCACGAGGAACAATCGATCGATCACCTATGGCGAACCGGCCCTGAGGATGGTTGGCGCTTCGAACTCGGCCTACCCGGAATGCAACTGCACATCACGTGTCCATCCGTATGTGAACTTAGCGTCGACGAAATCTTCGCCTGACGAGCATTTCTCTAAACGCGTTTCTTCGTTTTGGTGGTCTTGGCCCTTGGCTTCGTCGGGAACTTGGGTGCGGGATTTGGGGCGGTGGTGGGGACGCCGACTACGGTGCCGGTGGACTCGATGGTTTGGACGGGATCTGCGCCTGTTTGCACGGCAATGAGGACGGTGGGTACCGGTTTGGACGCAGCAGTTGCCTTGAGTTTGGCGGCCTTCTTCGACGTTTTTGATGATGGCACCGTAGCGGGAACGTTACCGACGGCGATTGGTGCAAGAGTCGCCGCAGGTCCGGCAACTTCTGTGATGACTTCCTTGGCTGAAACCGGGCCGCCTTGACCGCCATTGGCACCTGGGGGAGTGGTGTCGAGCGTATTCACGATAGTGGTGTCGGGAGTAGACGCAGCGGGGGAACCGAAGGAGAACCATGAGGACTTGAGCTTGTACTTGCTCATGAACTCGATTCCCGACAGTTTCAAGGATCCCTTGGTGAACTTGAGCACGACCGTCTTGACTCGTCCGCCATCTTCGCCAAAGCCGTCACGGGCAGTCACTTCGCCGGAAACGAACTCGCCCAATTTTGCCCCGGCTCCTAGTTGCGTAGCCGGTAACGTGACGCCCCAGAAGTGATTGGGATTCCCGGTCACTACATCGCCGTCGTCGGAAACGGCTAGGAAATCGCCGCCAGCCGTGTGCCCACCCGTCGA
>JAYUVJ010000390.1:0-3506 GCA_043754155.1 Acidimicrobiia bacterium | reverse complement strand
TCTTCGGCAAAAAGCACTACGGACAACCCACGCATTCTGTTCCTACGAGTTACTTGCTGTGGGTTATTGAGAATGTCCGAGATCCCGCTTTTCGGTTTGTGGCGAATGCCGAACTGAAAAGACGAAAGGTGACACGGCCACGGATAGAACAGCCGGAGAAACCGGCCACGGACTGCGACGGTGCCATGCGGAGCGTGGCGTCCTATTCACGGGTGACGTGCGCTGGGGTCGAATCTCTGGGCTCGACCTGTCCCTTTTGAAAAGCGACCTAATCAATGGTCCGAACGTAAATCGTCTTTGGTCCATCAAGAGAATTAACTGAGACATTGAACGACGACCCTGAGCCATCTTCCCTCTGGATAGCCTGGAGATGACACAGGATGTCATCGCAATCGAGATTCAGGGCTTTCATGGAGACGCCGAAGGAGTTCAGGCTGTCTCGAAAAAGCAGTTCGGCGAGCTGAAACTTTGTCATGCTGTCCCTTTTGAAAAGAAGGCTTCTGGGTGAGCCATGCGAAGCGTGGCGACTTGCTGAGATGCGGCTTCGCTCCGGGCTTCCGGGCCTGACCTGACCCCAAAAAGCGAACTACGGCTTAACGGTTACGCATCGTCAAACTGTCGATGGAACGCGAAGTCCCATGCCTCAGTTGCCAAGGCTGCGACAGCCAAGGCCAGTATCAGCGGCAACCAACAGAGTTGTCGCATGGTCCACAGGTGAAGTGGTTTCATGGTTGGGCTCCAGAAAAAACGAACTACGGCAATTCAATCTTTAGCTTTTCCCGCTGACTCATCTGGGCCATGCAATCAAATGCGTCATAGCCCGTGACCAGCAACTCGTCGCCACGGAACAAGGCTCGTAGATCAGACCGGTTTTCGGCCATCAGCTTGATCCCTTTTCGATCCAGCTCCGTGTCGATCCGCGAAAAGCTGTTTTCCTGGAAGTCCTTGAGTAACACGCCAAGCTCCGCATGGCTCAAGGGACGTTCCAGGAGCCATTCCATGCCGGATTGGAAGATGGATTCGGGTGACACAGAAACCCTTCATTACGACGCCGCGGCCCCCTTGAGCTTGAGGCTGGATTCGTTGGCTTTGATGAAGTCGAGGACCGTCTGAGCCTTGCCCAGCAACCGCTCCCACTGCTGGCGGTAGAGTGTCACGGGCATCCGCTGGAGTCCATAGACGGACAGTCCGCCCTTTTCGCTGACCTTGCAGTAGAACGGCTTGGCTGAGATCGCTTCGCTGGCCTCGATTTCCGCCAGACAAGCCAGCGCTTCGGCCGACTTGATCTTTTTTGCGGACAGAGCTTCGCACACTTCTTCACGTGTCTTGAACTTCATGATCGTTGTCCTTTTTTTGGGAGAACTTTGCCCCACGTTTCGCATGAACGCGGCTGGCAGTTGGCAGCCCTGGAATCGAACCAGGCTGACGAGCGAATGAGACTCGTGCCGGCACCTACGCCACCAAAAAGAAACCCGGCCATCGTTTCCGATGACCGGGTCCAAGACATCGGCCCGTCTTTCAGGGCCTCGGCAATTCTGCGGTAGGGCTAGAATCCTGCCTCAGTTGCCATTGGTTAGCCATTATCTCAGAGACATTTCGTATCTCTGCTGCTACGCGGTTACGTGACCCCTAACCGTAAGGGTTTGCTCCAGCCAGCCACCGATTGTCGCTTCTGTGGTAATGCCTACCGATCCTGGATGCCTCGGTAAGCCATGTCCAACGCTTTGCCGTATTTGGTACTGCGGTGCCATCGTGTGATCGTTGGGGTTTCTAGCCTCCCCGCGAATCGCAACCCTTCCAGCGGCTCTCCGCTGGTCGTGAAAGTGCTCTTTTTGCGGTGCGTCAGAACCCGAATACCTAGCCGCGTTGGGCTGTTGGGGATCATCCTCGGAAACTTGGCCATGAGCCGTTGGAGAATGCTGTTCGCAGAGCATCAAGCCTCTTTTCAATGGGCGATGCAGTAGGTCCGTAGCGTCAACAGATGGCAGACACTTGATTCATGGAATCATTGGCCATCACAACTCGAGTACTTGAGAACTAGGCTCGTTGGAGTTGCTGTTGCGTTTCGGTTTCGGTGACTGGTCGTCATCCCGTCAGACTAAGTTTCCGTTAGTCTCGTCCGTTGCGTTGTGGACGTCGTTTGCACGTCTCGACATTGTAGGGAGACAGCGAGACGTCGTTTCGTCTCACGGATTCCTTGGAATTCTCGAAATCGCTTGAAGGCCCTGAATTCGCGCTTGGATCGTCCAACAAAAAAGGCCGGTCGAATATCGACCGGCCTTGCTGGCGGGCTTAGACCGTCAGACTTGGCGGTATGGGGTCAGCTTTTCGAGTAGCTCGGCCGCCATCCGGTATCCGGTCGCTCGCGAGCGTCGTTTGCCGGGTTTAACTTGCCCACCGTTGGCCACGGTGCCGAGTCTGGTCTCCACCGAAACCGCTTCGGCAGCGTACTCCCGGACACGGTGAGACGTACCGTCGTCATCGTGCCGAACGACTGTCTTTCGGCCGAGTGTGTTGTCAGCCCAGTCTGACACGCTGCCGCCCGCTTCCCGTAGTTCCATGACGAATTGCTTTTCTTTACTGCTGAGCGCGTCAATCTGGTCAGCGAGCAACATCTCCGCCCACGCCAATTTCGCTCGTTCGTCTTCAATCTGTAAAGTCTGGCCATCACACTCGGCAGATACATTTTCGAGCGAGCGAATGCCCATAGCTTTGCGAGTCTGGCGAGCAGTGTGTTTGCAGTCTGGAATGCTCCACGGTCTACGGCCTTGAGCGCACTCCAGGTAGTGCGTGGTCATCTCGGCCAAGCAGTCGAGCACATAATCAGAACCGACACGCACAGCATGAGGTGGTATACTCTCTTTCTTGGCTTGCTGTTGGGCCGCACGGAAACAGTACCTTGACCAGAATTCCGATCCACAATCAATCGTTGGTATCGTCTGGATTATTTGGGGCGGTCCATAGACCCCTTTCGGCATTGTTTCGCGAACCTCGGTTGGTTCGGCCGAGCATGTTCCGGCCATTGCTCGACCGCGTTTCGTTGCGGTCAATTTGGCCATCTTTTCCGCCCATGCCGTACATTTTTTGGCAAGTCGTTCTGATCGCTCTTTCCGTTTGGCTGGCGATGATCGACCGAACCAACTCGAATCAACGATCGACCGACGTTGCCGACGTTGCCACGTTGTTTGCTCGGCCTTCTCATGCCCATTGCAAGGGTCGTCAATCGCAGGTTTGTAACGCTTTCTCGGCTTGTGGTCCGGGTCAAGATTGACCTGCTTGATCGACCGGAAATTGACCGGCTGACGACGTGTTGGGCTGTCCGAAAGATTGGACGTCGCGCCGGCACATTGTACGGCTGGCAGACTCGTTAGTTTGGCCAAGTCGGCCAACACAACAGCATCGCGGATTCTGAGTAAAGCATTCATCGCAGCACATTCCTTCCTCTGAAGAATTTGATTCGGCGGCAACACAACGCTCCGCACGTGAGAGGGAGGGTAGTCGATTGA
>JAYUVJ010000389.1:0-5913 GCA_043754155.1 Acidimicrobiia bacterium | reverse complement strand
AAGGTCAAGAGTGCCGCTACGCCAAGGAGATTCGCCCATGAGCGCCAACGATCCCACAACGCCACACTCGAACGAAACCCGCCCTGATCTCTCTGGGAGCCGTGTACCCGATGGACTCGCTCGTTGGCACTCAGTAGCCCTAAGTAACGATGAAGCCAAGGTTCTCGCCATTCTGGCCGACGACGCCGTATTCGAATCCCCCGTCGTCCACACGCCCCAAGTCGGCAAGGCCATCACCGCCAAATATCTGGCCAGTGCCGGGCAAGTGTTCGCCAATACGGGCTTTCTTTACGTAGGCGAGTGGCGTAGTGCTCAAAGCGCTGTTTTGGAGTTCAAAGCGGTAGTCGACGGTATTGCTATCAACGGCGTCGACATGATTTCTTGGAATGACGAAGGGCTCATCACGAATTTCAAAGTGATGGTCCGTCCCCTCAAAGGCATGAATATTCTGCACGCAAAAATGGGTGAGATGCTTTCGAAAATGTCAGGCCAATCGTGATGCGCCGATCCATCGTTTTGGGTGCAGTAGGCATATTGGCCGTTGCAGGTGCCTCAGTGTCAACGACAGGTTGTTCATCGCGAAAATCTCCTGAAACCACCATCGCTGCTGGCTCATCAAACTCTGCCGAGTCCCCGGTTTCGGTGAATTCCGTCCCGTTAACAGACAACGCCGCTCCCTCCGAAGGCAACCCCGCCGCTTCCACGGTGCTTGAGCCTTCCATAGCGGTCGGTGAGCCCAATCCCGCCACTCCAACAACTGCCAATACCGAGCCCTCCACCAATTCTGCGCCAAACACTGAAACCGGCGGAGACACTGCGGCAGCCGCTGCAGAAGGACCGGCTAACCTCACCGACGAACAGCTCACCAGCGCCTTCACCGCCATGGGCATCCCAGTTGCAGCAGACAAGTTGTCGTGCGTAAAGGAAAAAGCAGGGAAGACCGATATGTCTGCACCCGAACCTCCCCCAGAGTTCCTACGTGCACTTATGAGCTGCGTTCCTAAATCGCTTGTGGAAGCCAACGGCGCGAAGCTGTCAGCCTCGGCCACCAAATCCGGCGTCACCGTTGCGAAGGCCGGCTGCTTTCAAGAGAAAACATTTGAGACCATGGCGGCGACCGATATTGCCGAGTTCACAAAGCTTCTTGATGCAAATGCGCCGATTGATTTTCCCGCAGACACCAAAGCCAAACTTAAGGAAAACACGAAAATCTGCGCACTTAGCGATGCACAGTTCTTGTCACTCCTCAAAGGCTAAAAATCTTGACGGAACGCTGAGGCGTTGCTGTTTGATTCCATCGAACTGCCGGCTACAAGGTTCGGCGCGCCCATTGGGAAGGGCGGGTTTCAAAGCCCGTATTCGAAACCCGTAATCGAAACCCGTAATCGAAACCCGTGGGGCGGCTAACACACGCCCCGAGCGCCAAGTCACTGTACTAGCACGCCACCGCGACGACGCTCCCACAGCCACATCCCACACTTGTCTCCGGGAAGTGGACGGCTAAGGAAGTAACCTTGGGCGATGTCAACGCCAAGCTCGGCTAGACGATCCCAGGTACGCTGATCCTCAACGCCTTCGGCCACCGTTTTCAAACCCAGTTGATGGGCTAGTTCCACAACAGCACGAACAATGGCGGCGCTCACTTCGTCGGTTGCCACGTTGGTAATAAAGGATTTGTCAATCTTCACTTCGTCGGCAGTCAAGCGGGCTAAATACGACAGCGACGAATAACCGGTACCGAAATCGTCGATCGACAGCGTCACGCCAAGAGCGTGTAATTCCGACAACGTACGGCGAGCAACAGGACCATCTTGGACGTACTCGCCTTCGGTGATTTCCAATGTGAGCGCTGAAGCAGGCATGCCTGCTAGATCAAGCGCGGCATCGATACGTGCACTGAGTTTGGGATCACGAAGCGAACGGGCACTGAGATTCACCGCAACCCCAACAGCCAAGCCCATATTGCGCCACGCCATGCATTGTTTGAGCGACTTGGCCACGACAATCGCGGTGAGTGGTTCGATTAACCCAGCGTGTTCGGCTACGCCAATGAACTCATCGGGAGGAACGAAACCAAGGTCGCCGTGTTGCCAACGAACCAATGCTTCAACCCCAATAACCGATCCATCACTAAACAAGGCTTTGGGTTGGTAGTGCACGGTGAGGTGATCATTTTCAATAGCGATTCGCAAATCACGAACTAACGCCGATTGACGAGAGGAGGCTGCTTCCTGCGCCGGATCAAACACCGCAATCGCCCCTTCACGATGGGTTTTGGCCGAATACATAGCCACATCAGCTCGGCGCATGAGAGCCAAATGATCCGTGCCGTGATCCGGAATAAGGGCAATGCCGATGGCACAATCCGTAACAATGGTGAGATCACCAATAACCAGTTCGGTACGAACCGCTTCCTGCACCGCTTCGGCCGCAGCAATGGCTGAATCAACGCTGGGAACGTCACGCAAAAGAATGGAAAGTTCGTCGCCCCCTAGGCGAGCAACCGTGGCACTTTTTGGTACTGCGGCACGAACCCGCTCGGCCACTCCGCGGATCAAAGCATCGCCGGTTTCGTGACCCAGCGCTGAGTTGATGTCTTTGAACCGATTGAGGTCAAGGGTGAGCACAGCACCACAGGTAGCCACAGAAATGGTCGTGGCTTCTTGTTCCCCAAGCTTTCCCGCCTTTGTGGTGATCCCTGTCATTTCCGCAGTAAAGGCATCAATACTTTGATGAAGTGCGCCACGATTCGGCAACCCCGTTAGGGCATCACTTGCGGCGGCACGGGCGCGTTGCGCAGCTTCGGCACGAATCTGATCGTCGAGGCGCTGGCCTTGAAGTACCAGAGCGGCGTGATCGGCCATCGTCGCAAACAAATCGGCGTCATTCACACCAAACTGTCCGAAGCCTGCCCGTCGGTCCCTCACCGTAAGCATGCCAATACATTCGCCGTTATGCACTAGCGGTGCCGCCATCACACTCCGTGCACCAAGTACTTGCGCATAAGCCCGCGCTTCAGAGTGTCCGTGGTTTGAAAGGGCTCTCACTACCCGACCCGTGCGCATCACCGACAACCACAACCAATCACCAACACCAGGCAGCGCCCGGAGCGCTTCGGGATTCATCAGCCCAGCTACCGTCATCGGGGCGCTGCTGTTGCCAGCCGTCTCACTTATGGCAACCCCATCAACTTCAAGCAGCACTTGCGCATGTTCAGCGCGCATAACTTGGCGAGTTCGCTCGGCAATGTCGGTCAGCGTGGTGGATCGCTCTGAGGACTTAGTAAATCCAGCCGTAAAGTCCTGCAGTAGCCGAACTCGTTGTAGACGGTCCCGAACCAATACATACGAGCGGTACACCAGCAGCGGGACCAAAACCACCGTGGCTACTAGGAGGATTGCCGCGCGGCTTTGGGTAGCCACCATCACGGCAACGATGCCAAATGACGTCATTGAAATGGATCCGAGCATCGTCAGCACAATTGAACCCACTGCAGCGCGGAGTGGTACATCGGCCCCGCTCATCCAAATCAACCCGATTTCGAGAATCGAGCGGAGGAGGCGAATACTCAAGACCACAACAGCCAACAGCGCCCAAGTGTGAGTGCGAGCAATCTTCCATTCATCTACTCGCGAAACGAAAACCGCGGTCACCGCAATCACTTCGGCTACGCCAAAAATAATCGTATTGACGTGTTGAGCAATGGGCGCCCGTCGATCGAGCAACGACCCCGTTAAGGAACCAACGACGGAAGCCAACACCACCTTGGAGGGCTGCAGGGTGAACATACCCACAATGAGGGGCACCTCGACCGCCCGAAATAATTGGGAGGAAGCGCCGATTTGTTCAACGATGCGCAAACGAGTGGCTAACGCAAAACCCGCAGTTAGCACTACAAGGGGCAGACCCATGCCCGAATCCGGTACAAAGTGTCCGCGGACCTGCGTGGCGAACACTATCGACGACGCGACGATGATGAACGTCAGACCAAAGAACGATCGAACGTTCAGTGAGCCCCGCTGCTGCAGCGGCGCGTTAGATTTTGGCGCGGTGGGTGCTGGCGGCCTCATGCCCCTACATCATGACCCATACCGCCCTCGTTCAGCGGTTTTCCCCGCCCAACAACCACACAAAGCGGTTGTAATCTATCTTGAGAACCGTTCGACTCCGCACTTCACCTGATTGACCGCTGATTGACTGATGGTTGACCGCTGATTGACTGATGGTTGACTTCTGGTTGACTGTGTCTGGTAGAGAATTGTGCCCTGATGTTTCGTGAACTAGCTCTTGCCACGGTCGCCGTCTCGGCCCTTTTGGGTACCAACCTCGGCGAAGTCAAGGGTGCACAGAAGGCTGCAAGCAGGGTACTGAGTCGGGTATCTGCCCCTTCACCGGCAAAACCAAAACTAAAACTATCTACGGGCAGCATCGCGTCGACGCTGACAGCGCCACCAGACGCTTCGGACCCGATGAACAAGTTTCGAATACCTAACACCAGCCACCAAATCATCGTCGGCATCACGGAAGGATGGGCGGGCAACAAGGCGCAAATCCGGCGCTTTACTCGAAAATCCGGTGAGTGGACCAGTGTCGACGCTGACCCGATATCGGCGGTTCTCGGCCCGAAAGGCTTGGTTTGGGGACGTGGGTTGAACCCAATTCCCGCCAACGCCATCTCCGCAGCTGGCGGGCCAGGTTTCAAGCGAAGCAAACGTGAGGGTGATAAACGATCACCTGCTGGAGTATTTTCGTTGGGCAAAGCCTACGGTTATGATCCCATTTGGGCCGCTCGAACCAAGCTTGAGTATGTAACGGTCACGCCTGCGGATTTGTTTATCGAAGACACTGCTTCGGAGTTCTACAACAACCAGATCCGGCTCGATCACCCCGCCGCCAGCGATTGGGAACTCAGTCAACAAATGGAGCAGACCGATCCAGCGCACCGCCTTGAAGTGGTGGTCGGCCACAACACCCCATCCCCCGCTCGTGGGGCGGGCAGCGCGATTTTGTTGCACATCTGGCGCCAAAACGGCAAGAAATTCACTACTGGCTGTACTGCGATGGCGGATGCCAATATCGAGGCCATCATCCGTTGGCTCGATCCCAACTCTCGCCCGCTCTATGTACTGCTTCCCCGTTCGGAGTACCTAGCCCGACAGGTTGCGTGGGGCCTCCCCGAGTTGGTTTCCGCGATTGCTTCATCAACGGGTTCAGAGTCCGGGGAGTAAACGGGTCCTCGGTTTGACGAACGATATTCCATGTTTCGCGTTACCCAAAGTATTGAGTCCGCATGACCGATGATAGTGGGGTGATTTGCCGACTCCTCCCTAGAGTGCAGCCCTATGCGTGGGGATCTCTCACGGCCATGACCGAGCTTCTGGACATTCCGAGCACGGGCGCAACGATGGCCGAGTTGTGGCTGGGCGACCATCCGCTTCTCCCCAGCTTGATCCTGAAAAGCGAGTTAAACGAACAAGGCGGGCTGCATAAATCGACGGAGTCATACGGGTTAGTTATGACCGTTCCCCTCGACCAGGTTTTGCGCGAAAATCCTACGAACTGGTTCGATCCTGTCTCTCAGCCAAAGGGGCTTCCGTCAAAGGGGTTTCCGTCAAAGGGGCTTCAAGAGAGTTCGTCGCTACGGTTTCTGTTGAAGGTCCTAGCTATCGCCGAACCGTTGTCGCTCCAAACTCACCCGAACAACGCCCAGGCCGAAGCCGGGTTTGACCGCGAAGACGCTCTAGGTATCGACCGAACCGCGCCAAACCGCAACTACCGGGATCCCCATCACAAACCCGAACTCCTTTGCGCACTTACTACTATGGATGCGCTCAGCGGGTTTCGCCAGGTCGCAGAAACACTTGCATTGTTGGCCCTTTTAGACGACCCCGCTGCGCATTCGATGAGCGCCTC
>JAYUVJ010000388.1:0-2020 GCA_043754155.1 Acidimicrobiia bacterium | reverse complement strand
GCAGCCATATTCAGTTGGCCAGCCAAGGTGGCAACCGTGTTCTCAAGAACTCCAACGTTACGTGAAGGTGCGCATCGGTCAGCCAATCCAGTTGTTGGGTGAGCAAACGAAACCACTGGCCACCCCCCAGCGGGGGCGGGGCGATCGGGCGCGAAAACCAGTCCACTTACGATTGTCGGCTGTCCATCACGAATAGTTGAATCGAAGAGCACCCGCCAAGCTTTCATGCCTTTCGGTGCCGTGATGGGTGTTGCAGACACTAAGAGTCCAGGCTTGGGTGAATCGGTCGAACTAAGCACCGGCGGCGCGGCGTAAGGTGCGTTGCTGACCATCTTGGCATCAGTTCCGGTCCCGCCTATAAGTCCGTCTTCCGTTGCAACTTCGTCGGTGGGGCTGACCACGCCAAGTGCTACTCCCGGGGAAAGCGGTGTGAGACCCGGGGAAAGCGGTGTGGGAGGTGTGGAAGGCGTGAGAGGTGTGAGAGGCGTGAGAGGTGTGGAAGGCGTGAGAGGCGCAACTGCAGGTGGTGGTGTTGTAGCGGGACCGCCCAGTGCTGGTTGGGAACCGGAAGGGAGCTGAGCTTTTGCGGGCTGCAACGACTGCTCGGAAACACCTTGTGGTGCGGCTTGTGGTGCCGAGGCGCGGCCGAGGCTAAACCCGCCAATTCCTGCGAGGAGCGAGCCGACTAGCCCAAGGCGAATGGCCGTTTGAAATCGTCGGCGAGAAACGGGGGGAATTGTTGCGTTAACCGGTGATTCGTGTAAACCGGAGAGCGCGCTTAGCATCGGTAATCGGGCGGCACGCCGAGCGGGAGCGAGGGAGGCAATGAGCCCGGCAACCGCAGCAAGTAGGGCAAGTGACGCAACACCTAAGGGTGGAAACACAAACTTGGAGAGCCCTTCATCGCGCAGCGCCTTTAACAGTGACTGAGAAACCGCGGTCCCCAATACAACACCAATTGTCACAGCAAACAACGAAATAAGGATGGCCTCTGATCGCAGCATGGACCGAATCTGGTTTCGCTGCATACCAAGTGTGCGTAATAAACCAATCTCGCGAACGCGCTCCACCACGCTCAAGGAAAGGGTGATGGCAATACCCAGTACGGCCACCACCACCACGAGCACCAGCAATCCAAGAATAAGGCTCAGCAGTTGATCGAGTGATCCGGTGAGGCGGGCGACATACTGCTTGGGATCTTCGATTTTCGCTGTGGGATATGCGCCGGTAAGGCCAGCAATCTGGGTACGCAAGCGTTCAATGGGCACCCCCGGCTTCGCAGCAACGTAGACGACAAAATCAAAGACATCGGGTACGTATCGTTCGTAGTCTTCGTTGGCAATGGCGAAGTCAAAGGCAATGCCTTGGGAGTACACCGTGCTGATCCGAAACGGTGCAGCTGGTTTGCCGGGAAAGGTGAGCTTGATAGTGTCGCCTACCTTCCAGCCGTGATCATCGAGTTCACGTCGAGACAGGGCGATGTTGCTCGTGGCGCCCGGCTTGTGGATGCCAAGATCGGCGAACGTACCTTTTTCGTTTCCGAAGTCCAGCAATCGATCGGCCGACGAAGGATTGAACGAGGCAATGGGCCGTCCGCCCGATCGACTTATCGCTGAAGGTCGGTTGGGTTTTCGCTTCGGTCCCTCGACGGTGGCAAATCCATACCGCAGACCCGATGCTGCTTCAACTGTCGGCAACTCCCCAATCGAACCAGCTAGCGAAGCGGGTAATCCGCCGTTGCCAAAGGCTCCGGAGCGCACCACGAGATCACCACGCAGACCTCCGCCCACAGCCGTCGACAGTGATGCTTGCAGTGAGGCATTAAGAATTAAAGCGAAACACGCTACGGCGGAACCAAGCGAAAGGGCCAGGGCCGTTGAGGCGGTGCGGCGGGGATTACGGGTGGTGTTGCGAACGGCCAGGCCACTTGTGGTACCAAACACCTTGCGCACGGGAGAGATAAGCACGCGTAGTAATGTGCCAAAAGCGGGCGCAAGGAGGATCGATCCAACCAGCAGGA
>JAYUVJ010000387.1:0-8996 GCA_043754155.1 Acidimicrobiia bacterium | reverse complement strand
CGCTTGCGAAAGTTGGTGTCGTCGACCGTCGCGATATCAACCGAGGCGGTGTCAACCGGAACGGTTTCAGGCGACGCCATGCGGATTGCGCCGGCGGTGGGTGCAACGAGGCGCAGCAACAAGCGTGCCAGTGAGGTTTTACCAGAGCCGGTGCGCCCAACCACACCAAGGACCCGTCCGGCAGGAAGCACAAGGTTCAGTTGCGCGATTGCCGCGTTGGTGCCCTCTTCGTCGTCATAAATCAGTTCGACATTGTCAAACGAAACACTCAACGGCCCATCTGGCAACTTCGAAAGGCCGGAGACCACAACTCGTTGTTCCTGCACCAATTCGAGCACGCGTCGCGCTGCTCCTGAAGCGCCCTGGGCATCTTGCAGCCGCCACGTAAGATGGTCAACTTTATCTGCCACCACCATGACGAGACGGAAGCCGAGCACGATGGCGCCAAGGTCGATCCAGCCTTTTCGAAGCGCGACGGCCCCGTACCCAATCATCCACACTTCGGCGGTAGCCACCGTCATGCGAATGATTCCCTGCATGGACATTTGGGCCTTAACCCGAGCACGTGAAGCCGTCACCATCACACCAGATCGCTCACCCACCCGAGCAACACCGTGCTTGCCTGCACCTAGCGCGGCAATATCGTCGGCCCCGGCCAGGTACTGCTCGATGGCGCTCATCACATCGGCATCAGCGGCGCGTTCGATAACCGTTTGATGCACCGACTTTTCCCGCACGCGATACGTCGCGTAACCAACGCAGACAAAAGCAATAAAGAGGGCAGGCGCAAGCACCGGTTCCACAAACAGCGACACCAAAACCGCACCAATTCCGATAGCCGCGATCGCGATGAGCTGGGCTACCACCGATGCCATAAATTCCGTCATTGAAGTGATGTCGGCATCAACACGTGTGACCAACTCGCCGGGCGTACGGTCGCGGTGGAACCCAAGATCAGCCTTCAAGACGTAGTCGGCGAGATCGTGACGGAGACTGTTAGTAATGCCCCACGCCGCAATCGTTGCCCTCCACGTCACGAGCACCGTCATGCCCGAAGCAAGGAATCCAAGCACCGTATAGGCGATGGCTAACTTGGCGAGCTGAGAGCCGGGGGAGCCTGCAACAGCCAGTCGAACGAACCGAGCCAAAATCAGCGAGGTGGCAAGAGGAATAGCGGTTGCCGCGGCCAAGACCGCCCCAAACACCGCGATCGCCCTCCATTGAGGCCGCATAAGCGCGACGAGAAACCGCCAAGGCGATCCCCCTATAGAGCGCGGGGCAGGTTGTTGTTTCCTGCCGGGCCTGTCAGTTTCAGGTGAGGACCCAGCCATGCCCTCGACCGTAGCCTTTGCGGATCAGCCAATGGCGACGAATTCTTTCGTAACGGCGCCCGATCCGAACGCTGGGTGCGTTTGGACGTCTACAAGATTTTGGAGAGGAACGCTTTGGCCCGATCGGTTTTGGGGTTGTCGAAAAACTCGTTCGGTCCGGCGATCTCGGCGAGTTGGCCACCGTCCATAAAGGCCACCCGGTTGGCAGCGGAGCGTGCGAATCCCATTTCGTGAGTGACGACCACCATGGTCATACCTTGGGCGGCGAGTTGGAGCATCACGTCGAGTACTTCGTTGACCATTTCGGGATCGAGTGCTGAGGTGGGTTCATCGAACAGCATTACTTTGGGGTCCATGGCCAAGGCTCGGGCGATGGCGGCGCGTTGTTGTTGTCCACCGGATAGTTCGGCGGGGTATTGATTGGCTTTGGCGGTTATGCCGACGCGCTCCAATAGGGCCATAGCTTTTACACGAGCCTCAGCTTCGGGCATCTTGCGAACTTTGACGGGGCCGAGCATCACGTTCTCCACAATCGTTTTGTGGGCGAACAAGTTGAAAGATTGAAACACCATGCCAACGTCGGCACGCAGGGCGGCGAGTGCTTTGCCTTCTTCGGGGAGCACTTCACCATCGATGGTTATGGAACCGGATTGAAAACGCTCCAACCGGTTGATGCAGCGACACAACGTGGACTTGCCCGAACCCGAAGGCCCTATGACGACGACCACCTCACCTCTGTGTACTTGTAAATCAACGCCCTTCAATACGTGATTAGTGCCGAAGTGTTTGTTGATGCCCTTGATGTCGATCAACACTTCATCGCTTGGCCTGCGTCGCGTAAAATCGGATTGTGCAGAAATTTCAGCCGACATAGCAAGCCTTAGTGGTTTTGAGAAGGTGAATGGAAAACGAAGTAGTCAGACCGTGGTTGCTCGCTCGAAGTCTCATGACTTGGCTTGGCGCTGCTTCAATCGATTTGCGAACCAAGTAATAAGCGCGATTACCGTGATGTAGAGCAAACCGCCGACTATGAAGCTCTGCAGGTTGTTGCTGAAAAACTCACCGTTGATTTGGGAACGCTTGGTGAGTTCCTCGTACGTGACGAAGATTCCAAGCGAGGTGTCTTTTAACAACGATGCTGCCTGGGTCACCAAGTTGGGCAATGCCCGTCGCATGGCTTGGGGAAGCACGATGAGGTTCATGGCCCGATGTTCCGGCAAACCAATAGCAAGCGCCGCTTCGGTTTGACCGTTGGGGATAGAGCGAATGCCAGAACGGATGACTTCTGCGAGCACCGTTGAGTAATACAAGGTGAGCCCGGTAACCACAGAAAAGAAAGCGTGCGTATTAAGCCGCCATGAAGGAAAGATGCGCGGGTACACGATGAAACTGAATGTCATCAGCAGCACCAACGCGCACGCTCGGAAACCTTCGATGTACAACGTTGCAAAAGGGCGAGCGATTTGTGCACCGGCGAAACGACTGGCAAACGCCACAAACCCAGCGCCCACGATCACGCCAAGCGCCGCCCAACCGTTGGTCATCATGGCAGCCACCGAGGCCAGCAAGGCTATGAACACGATCACGCCAAGAGTTACATCGCGTCCACGGGGCTTTTGGGCTCGGGAACGCCACACTGCGGTGAACGTAGCGATGATGAGGCACAGGATCAAGGAAACAATCGCGGCCTTGAAGGTCGCAGCCAACCCACCGGCGTTGCTGATTTTGTACCAGAGAGAAGGTGGGGGAGCACCATCTTCAACGGTCCACTTGTAGAGGTAGAACTTCCACACTTCGATGTTCTTAAACGGTGTCCACAAATCGGAGCGGAACTGTCCTCGATCAGCAAAGCGTTTGATTCCCCAACCAAGCACTCCAACCAAAGTAACCACGGAAAAGAATGTGCCAATGAGGGCGTTGCGTCGAGCCTTGGGGCCCAGTTCTTCAACAAGTTGTAGCTCGCCTGGTTGTGAAGGTTCAACCGAAAAAAACCATGTGCTCAAACTCATCGCTTTACCGCCAGTTTCGTGTCGAGCCGCACCGCTAGTTGCCCGAGGGAAAGCCCGATAACGAGATAGAACGCGAAGACAACCATGGCAAAGACAAACGGCTTGGCATAGGCCAGGTTTGCGCCCGTGCGAGGGTCGATACCTTCACCGAGCACGCGCTGGGTTTTGATGATCTCGCCCACTCCAATGGCACCGGCTACGGCCACGTTACGAAAGTTTGCATTCAGCAACACGCCGAGCGGACCAAAAGAGGAACGTAATGCCTGGGGCAAAACGATATGGCGGACGGTTTGTCCGAAGGTCAATCCAATCGCACGGGCTGCTTCCGCCTGACCATTGGGGACCGTGTTGATTCCGGCCCGAAGTGACTCGCCGATATAGGCGCCGTTGTAGATCGACATCATCACGACCGCGGTGACGAAGCCCGAAACGAGTACGCCAAGTTTGGGGATGCCGTAGAAACCAAAAAACATAAGGAACGCCACGGGGGTGTTCACCATGGTTTTGGTAATGAAACCGGCAAGCCACCGCAAGGGCCGCACGGGGGAGATACGGCAGATGGCCAGGAACATGCCCACGAGAAGGCCGAACCCATAACTGAGCAGAGCAAGTTGGATGGTGCGCCACGCCCCGTTGAGTAGCACCTCACGGTTTTCTTGGAGATATTTCATTTGTCGGACAACGTCATGGTGCGTACCTGTGCGTGAAAGGCGGCTGAAGGATTGAAGCGGATCGAAATAAGCGGTTTAACAAAACGAGCGAAGAATGTGAAAGGGCTGGCACCCGGGTGGATGCCAGCCCGTCCGCACAACCGAGCCGCGGTGGTGGTGGCTCGGATAGGGAGTGCACTCACTAACGCGAAGCACACTTGGGGGGTCTTAGGCTCGTGCTGGAATCGCCCGAGTTAGTCTTGCGAAAACCTTATTGGTAACGGTCAACCTTTGGTGGCTCTGGGGTCTTTACTCCACCACTGCCTACAGTTGCTTCAACGGCCTTCTTCCATGAACCATCTTTGTACGAAGCTTCGATTACATCGTTGAGGTAGCTGCGGAAAGCATCGTCGCCGAACTTCACGCCAACGCCGTAACGCTCTACGGAGAACTGCTTGCCAACGAGGGCGAGCTGTGGGTTCTTCTCAGCAAAACCGGCAAGCAGAAGGTCGTCGGTGGAAACAGCGTCAACGCGGCCGTCCTTGAGTGCTTCAACACAGTTTGCAGTGGTGGGAAGGTCAAGAACAATGGCCGTAGGTGCGCCTACTTTGATGTTGTTGATCGAGGTGGAACCAGTTTGTGCACATACCTTGCGACCGGCCATGTCGCTGATGGACTTGATATTGTTGAGTTCAACTTTGTACACCAAGAGGTCTTGTCCAGCGATGTAGTACGGGCCGGCCATGCCGATTTCCTTCTTACGGGCATCAGTGATGGAGAACGTCGAAAGCATTACGTCAACTTTGTTGTCCTTCACGAACGGCAATCGGTTGGCCGAGATTGCTTCAACGAATTCAACGGTGCCCTTATCGGTGCCGTAGATGGCCTTGGCGATGATCTTGCCCATCTCAACGTCGAGACCGCTCAAGCCTCCCGTTACCGGGTTCTTCAAACCAATAAGCGGAACATCGAACTTCACGCCAATAATTACTTTGCCCTTCTTCTTCAGCTCGGCCAACGTTGCTCCACCAGCGGCAGGAGCGGCTGCTGGTGCGGCGGTGGCTGCCGGGGCTGGTGCTGCGGTTGCGGCGGGAGCTGCGGTGGTTGTCGGTGCTGCCTTTGGAGCAACTTTCTTTGGAGCAACTTTCTTGGCAGCTGGCTTCTTGGCTTTCGCTGCCGAGGCAACAGGGGCGAAGATGGCTGCGGCGGCCGAGGCGACGGCCAGCGAAGCGATAAGGGTGCGTGAACGCATGGTGGTGTTCTCCTGAGTGGTGAAACGACGGAAACAAACGGAAATGTGCCGATCGACACAAGGAGTGTGAACAGTTCTTTTGCTGTTGTCTCGCGGTTACTCGTGAATTGGGGAAGGGTTCAGCGATTCTTATCCCCGATTTATCCGTCTACCCTCGGTACGACGAAGTGCCACCCTCGGGTTCGCAGAAATCGATGATTGGTGACTCCGCGCGAGGTCTGCGAATGCGATCAGAATCGATGGGGCAAATCACTACACAGTGGTTTCCAGTTCCCTGCGCTAGCGTGCCGGGTGTGGCCTCCTTGGTGATCATCGAAGACGACCCGCGGGTACGTTCAGCATTGACGCGCGCCCTTGAGCAGCGGGGTCATTCGGTGCTTGGTGCTGAGACGGGAATGGCGGGTTTGCAACTGATCGTCAAAGAGCGTCCTGAGGTCATCATTTTGGATCTCGGCCTTCCCGATGTTGACGGCGTTGATCTCTTGAAAATGATCCGTCCTATTTCTGATGCGGTGGTGATTGCGGCCACGGCCCGGGTTGGCGAGGAGGACATCATTGCCACCCTCGATGCCGGTGCCGACGACTATCTGTGCAAGCCTTTCTCGCCCGAACAACTTGATGCACGCATACGAGCTTCTCTACGCCGGTTTGGAATGAGTGCGGGTGCTGCGCCAGCGGAGATCGTTGCCGGTGAGCTGCGAATCAACGCCCGAACCCGCGTTGCCACGTTGGCAGGCGTGGTGTTGGAACTGAGCCGCAAAGAGTTCGATGTTCTTTACCTTTTGGTACAGCGGGTCGGTCAGGTTGTTTCCAAACGAGAGATGCTGGCCGAAGTATGGCGTCAACCGTTTTATACGACCGACAAAACCGTAGATGTACATATCTCTTGGTTGCGTCGAAAACTTGGTGAAACTGCTGAAACTCCTCGTTATATTCATTCGGTGCGTGGCGTTGGTATCAAGTTAGTTGTACCAGAGTCATCCCCTACCCGCGGCTGAGCCCAACCGTTTCGTCTTGCGTTATGGTCAGTCCTCGCCGTCAGCCCCCACGCTCGCATCTCCGACGGGCACTGCTGATCCGTTCTCTGCTTACCAGTACGTTGATTGTGGTGAGTTTCTCGGTGCCACTAGCGCTTACGATTCGCGCCCAGGCGAAGGAACGTGCGCTTACGTTTGCTCGGAGTGACGCAAGGGCTCTTGCTCCGGTTGTCTCCATCGCTGGAAGCCCCAACGTGACTAGTTCGATCTATGCGGTGGCTCAGCGTGCCCTCCCGCGTGTGGTCACTGTGGTGTTTTCGGATTTTACTATTCTCGGCGCGAACGAAGTGGTGGAACCCGATCCCTATGATGACCCGCTGGCTCTTCGTCGAGCACAAAAAGTTGAAGCGATCACCGTCCAGGCCAAGGGTGGACTTGTCGTCTACGAACCGGTGCCGCGTTCCAATAACACCACAGCGGTTGTGCGCGTGTGGGTACCCAATGCACAGTTGCAACGTGGGGTAAGACGTGCCTGGCTAGTGCTGGGTTTGTTGGGCCTGGGATTGGTGTTGCTAGCAGGCTTTGTGGCCGATCGGTTGGGGCGCTCGCTGGTGCAAAGTGTGAACACCTTGGCCGAGAGTGCGAACCGTTTGGGCCGTGGTGACGTTTCGGAACGGGTCACACCTGATGGTCCAGCGGAAATCCAACAGGTCGGAGCAGCGCTGAATAATCTGGCCGAGCGTATCGACGAGTTGCTGGTTACCGAACGTGTTGCGGTGGCGGATTTGCAACACCGTTTGCGTACTCCCGTGACGGCCTTGCGTGCTGAAGTGGGAACGCTACGTGACCCGGCGATGGCTCCAGCAGCGCAGCGTTTGGAGGCAGGCCTTGAGGAGTTGACGAGAACGATCGATCAAATCATTCGAGATGCCGCACAGCCGATGCGCCGAGGCATTGGTATTTCCGTTGATTTCGCTGCGGTGGTGCGGGATCGTTTTGCGTTTTGGGAAGTCTTGGCGGAGGACCAAGGGCGCTCGGTTGCGTTGGCGATTGATTCACCTATTCCCTGTCAGGTCGCCATTGTTACTTCGGATCTCACCACGATTGTGGATGCACTGCTCGACAATGTTTTTTCTCATACGGCAGACGCGGTGGCGTTCGCGGTCAACGTTTCGGTTGTAGGAAGCTCTGTGCGCTTACTAGTAGACGATGACGGCGATGGTCTTCCGGTTGACTACACGCCTTCGCGTGGTGCATCTTCGAGTGGATCAACCGGTTTGGGCCTCGACATTGTGCGAAGGATTGTGGAATCGGGAAGCGGAACATTCGTTATTCGCCGTCGCGCCTCGGGTGGTACCCGTGCTGAGGTTTTGCTACCTCTGCTCAACACCTAGCTCTGCTCAACACTGGCTCTGCCCAACACTTAGGCCCCCGCTTAACACACCTAGCCCTCTGTCCAATACCTGGGCCCCTGCTTAACACCTAGTTCTCTGCTCAACACCTAGGATCCTGCTCAATGCTCTGTGGCTGAGCGGGTTCAGACCCATCACAGCTGAGCGGGTTCAGACCCATCACATCGGAAAGTGGGTTTCGAAGAATCCTTCGGTAAAGTAGACCTATGACCGCAACCATGATTCCCCCCGCATCGTTGCTGCCGCTCACCCTGCCCACGGAGCGCCTCACTGCTAGTGGCGTCGCCGTCCCCGAGTTGCGAACTGAGCTTCGCCAAATTGTGTCGTGGCGTAATGCCATCACCGTAGCGCTTGCGTGGGTTCAGGCCTTTGGGCTGTTAATCGTGATCGCCCAAATTGTTGATCGCACGGGTTGGTGGTGGCTTTGGATTCCCGCGTTCATCCATCAGGGCCGGGCCCACGCATTATTCGGCATCCTTTCGCATGAGGGAACGCATCGTTTGTTGTTCGCCACCCAAAAGTGGAATGACCTGATTTCCAACTGGCTCATAGCGCCGTTTTCGTTTGCCTCCCAAGAGGGTTACCGACGATCCCATATGGCCCATCATCGCGATCCGCTCGGCCCCAACGAACCCGACAAAACCCTCTATTCGGGATATCCCGTAACCAAACCAACCCTACGCCGACGGCTTCGACGCGATATCTCTGGCGAATCCGGAGTGAAAATTTTGCGGTCGATTGTTGGTGGACTGAAAAAGCCACTGGCGCGTAAAGGCGTGATTCGGATCATCTGTGCACAGATCATTCTCGCCGTTGTTCTCGGCTTCACGGTTGCCTGGTGGGCTTGGCTAGTCATGTGGTTTCTGCCTTGGATGACTACATGGCGAGTAATCAATCGTTTGCGGGCCATTGCTGAACATGGCGGCATGGGCAACTCCAAAGACGAGCGGATTACTACCCATCATGTCCGCCAAAGTGCCTGGGCTCGGTTTTGGATGGTGCCGTACAACACGGGTTGGCATATCGCCCATCATGTCGATGCTGGCGTGCCATGGCGCAACCTTCCTCGGTTTCATAACGAGCTCATTGCTGCTGGATACATCACCGAAGGCTTGGTGTATCCCAACTACCGAGCCCTCTGGCGAGCTTTAGCCAGTCGAGCCGTTTAGGAAAAACAGGATCGGCACGATCGAGTGGACGTAAAACGGGTCGGTCGCCCGTGAATTGCGTCCACTCGATTGATCATTTGGACGGTAATTAACCGAATCCGGAAGTGGGTTTTGTGCGCCCCACTCGAACTCGACTTGGCTCGATGCGTTCTGCAAGCTTGTGTTCGTTCACATCGTGAACAGGTTCGCTCACATG
>JAYUVJ010000386.1:0-14209 GCA_043754155.1 Acidimicrobiia bacterium | reverse complement strand
GCATTGGCCCTACACGTCAAGGCAATTTGTGCTAACTGTTCACGGGTGAGACCAAACTCGTGCATGTAACGCTGCGCATACAACGCAATCCAGGTCGATGCCGACGGGGCACCAAAGGGAGCCATCCATTCACGAAATCTATCTGCACGCGTAACATTCGCGTAGGTGGATGCGCGGCTCAAACCTAATTGTGCCGAGGATTCCCACACCGATCGAAAACACAACACATGCTCTACGCGGCCAGAAGCAACAGCAATACAGGCATCCATAATCGGGCCGAGTTGCCCTCCGGTTTCACCCGTACCTAAGTGCCATTTCGTGCGAAGACCAAGCACATCGTGAATTTCCGTAGAACTTGCGCCTGAAAAACCACCGACGAAATTGCCGCCCGGATACGTAGCTAGCCCGTCGATGTCATCAGCAGTGAGCCCTGCGTCGGCGATAGCTCGCAGACACGCTTCGGCCGTTAGGTCAATCCCCGATCGGCCAAGACGGCGACCAACTTGTGACTGACCAATACCGCTAACGACGGCTTTGCCGTGAAGCAGGTTGTGGGCGTTACTCATGAGGCGCTCGCTCCCGTGGAGATAACAGCCGGCCGAGGCGTTGTGTGGTCGCTGGGCCTGAACAACGGAATCCAGACGTCCTCACAGCGTTCAAACAGCACTTCTACCTTCATTCCCACGTGGACCGCTTCAGTGGTGCAGGCAACAATATTGGTGGTTAAACGGACGCTTGGATCTTCTTCAATCTCCACGATGGCCACGATGTACGGTGGCGGAAAACTGGGATACCACGGGTGCACATTCACGCTGTGGGTCGCAACGGTCGCCCTGCCCGAAACCGCCTCAGGTCCCACGTTGGTGCTGCGACAGCGAAAACAAACGGGAGCCGGAGGGTGAAAGAAGCGAGTACAGACTCCACACCGATAGATGAGCAGTTGCCCATTCTCCCCACCGGTCCAAAACGCCCTCGACTCCATCGATGGTTCAGGTAACACGCGAAGCTCAGGGGCAACGTACAGCTCGCTCATAGTTTTCCTTTGGTTTGCATTGCAGGCATTCTGGCCACCAGAACGTGATCTGTCGATTCGAGAGGCAGTTACGAGTAAAAGAGGTGAATATATTTGACACGGATTCGCTGGTGTCCGTAGGGCCACAATTTTACCCAGCCAAAGTGCTGCTCCAAGAATCAATACTCTGGAGGGCCAAACGGAGGAAGCTTCCCTGTGTCTGGAATGGCGCTGTTAGTGAATGAGCAATATATTCACCTAATTACGCAACCGCTACGACGAGCCATAATTCGTTGGTTGACGTTTCGTCACCACCGCTTCGCAATTCCAAATCCAGTTCCGGGATGAACTTGGCACGTTAAGAAATACCACTCGGTCAATCGATCTCAGCGACGGTGGCTTCACCGACCTTCCCGGCGACTTCACCTATGTGTTGCATCTGGCGTGAATGCGCGCTGGTCTCGATCAGCGATTCTCGCAATCAAACCGTAACTACTCTGTGTTGTTGGTAGTTACAACCAACATCACCAACATCACACATATTGAGGAGCAAACATCATGAGCACAGCATTAGTACTGGGTGGTGGAGGTGTCGCTGGCATCGCATGGGAACTAGGATTTCTGAAAGGTCTAGCTGAGTGTGGTGTGCACATTGCCAATGCCAATCTTGTCGTTGGGACGTCGGCGGGTGCGTGTGTCGGTGCGCAGATCACTTCGTCAACGACAATCGATGCTCTCTACGATCTACAACTCGATCCTGTGGCTTCGGCCAAAGAACGCGCCGTTGAGTTCGATATGGCCCAACTCATGGCCATTTTTCAAGAACTACAAAATGCCGCATCGGGCGACCAAAAGACTGCCGTGCTGGCACGAGTTGGAGCATTGGCCTTAGCCGCACCCACTCTTTCGGAATCGGAGCGACTGGGAATCATCGAGTCCCGATTGCCAAGTCTGGATTGGCCCAGCCGCGCTCTGCTACTTACCGCGGTCGACGCCCATACCGGTGAGTTCGTGGTGTTCAATTCTAAATCGGGCGTGTCACTCATTGATGCGGTCGCGGCGAGTTGCGCTGTCCCCGGGGTGTGGCCACCAGTCACGATTGGCGCCAAGCGCTATATCGACGGAGGCGTACGTTCTTCGATCAGCGCCGATTTGGCGGCAGGAAGTTCCAAAGTTTTGATCATTGCTCCGTCGGCATACGCTTCGACTCAGGTTGATGACGAAAAGCACGAACTCGAGTCCAAAGGAACGCAGGTGTTAGTGATTCGTCCTGATAAGGCGTCCGTCGAAGCGTTCGGGCTCAATCCACTCGATCCAGCGACGCGAACCCCTTCAGCGATTGCCGGTCGGGATCAGGGCACCGCTCAAGCTGAATCTGTCGGCTCGTTCTGGAACTGATTAGTCGACTACGCCGTGACGCCAATGTTCATGACGAAGGGAGCCAGCGTATATTGACCCATTTGCATCGGGGAAATCGACCATCGCCAACCTGGTAGAGAAACGACTGCATGCGCTTGGTGTGCACACGTATCTTCGATGGCGACAACGTGCGACACGGTCTCAACAAAGACCTTGGTTTCACCGACGCCGCCCCCAATCGGTCTTGCAGGTTCGATCAGAGCACCGTCCTTCCGGATGACGAAGTCGGCCCGGCGGAGTCTGATGCAAGTTGCTTGATGTGATCGGCGAAGAGGCCGTAGGGCCAAACGTCTTGGTCTTCGCCATAGCCGATCCGACCGTTGACATCCCAACGGATGGTGGCAGCAACACAAAGGTGACTGTTCGGTAGCGCAATTCCGCTAACCGCCGTGCCGACCAATCCAAGTTTGCGACCCAACTCATCGACGGCTTCAATACGAATCGTGGCTACAGCACCGGTCGCTGGGTCGTATTCGTTGAGTCGCTCGGCCTTGGACAAGCGAGAGAACACCCCATCGCGGAGCAAATAGCCCGAAGAAAGTTGTTCGCGTTCGGTCAGGGGATCGTCGCCAACCGGGGTGCAGAACACTAGGAACGACTCATCGGCAGAGACCGAGCCAACTGCATAGCTAAGCCGACCCTTGCCACGACCAATATGTTCAGGGCGCCGACCCCACGAGCGATCGCGAATGGAAATGCAATCAACCGAAATGGTTTCGCCCAAGAGCTCGATGGTGCCCGTTACCTGACCGTGTTGGTCATAATGCGACGAACCACCAACGAATGGCGGCGCATCGCGAACGTGAGGCACCGGCGGCGTAATTCCTTCGAAATGCAGATCGGCCACGAATTCTTCGGAGTCACGAAAACGATACCCAATGTCGTAGGACATTCCAGGCGCAAGACACTTTACGGAGACACCGTTGCGAAACGTCACGTTGGTCAGATCAAGATTCTCCGGTATCGGTTCAAAGAACTGGTAGCCATAATACGGTTGCTCCCAAGGGGCTAGGCCGCCAGGAGCCCACACGAAGCCACCCCCAGAAAGCGTGCCCAAATTCGGTCGCATCTGGGCATAGAGCCATCCACCGATTCCTCGCTCTGGCACCATAAAGCTGAACCACACCGTCTCGCACCAATCGCGAGTATCGCCCGGAGTGTGGCAGTGATCATCGGAGGGTTTCCACCACAGCGACGGGTCAAGAGGTAATTCGGTCAACACGGAGACGCTCCTTTTTCGCGAAGGTGTCAGCATAGAGAAAAGAACGTAATGTTTCACCTCTTAAGTTCGATTTCACGAAGCTGCGAATTCATAAGCAAGCACCAACTAACCAGAAACTCCAAAAGCGCACCGACAAAGGCGAACCGACATGCAAACATGCCTGCAAAGGAACACTTAATGGATCAATCGCAGGCAGAAGCAAGCTCTACATTGCCCACCGAAATTCTGCGATGGATCGAAACGGAGATGTCAGCCCCGGTCACTCGAACACAACGAGTACCTGGAGGAAGCACCCGAGAAGCATGGCTTGTTGATGTCGGCGCCGGAGATGCCAGCGATAGAGGGCAAGAACTCTTCCTCCGCTTTGATCGTCGACCGGCAGAAAAACTCGGAATCTTTTGGCCCCTGCAAGTTGAGGCAAAGGTCTTTCGGGCGTTGCACGGAACTGGGGTAACGGTCCCTGTTATCCATGCGTTCCACCCCACACTGCAAGCAATTCTTGCTGAACGAGTCGACGGTGATACCTGGTTCTACCGAATCACCGACCCGGCCGAGCAAGTTTCCACGGCACAGGATTTCATTCGAAACCTGGCGAAGCTTCACCTCATCGATGCGCGCACACTTGATCTTCCCGATCTTGGTGCCGTGCAATCGCCAGCGGAACATACGCGTTTGGCTATCGCCGCGATTCGAGGGCACCTCCTCCGACTTTCGGCAAGCCTTGATCCGTTTCTTGGTGTTTGTCTGAATTGGTTGGAAGCCAATATTCCGGCCTACGAAGGGCCAACGGTGCTAGTCCAGGGCGACACCGGGCCCGGCAACTTCATGTACCGCAACGGGAAGGTAACGGCGGTAGTCGACTTCCGATCTGGCCGACGGAGGCGACGCGCTAGCGGCTGAACTTGGCAGTCGTGCCGTGTTCGTCAAGACCAACGTGCTTGATGATGACAGTCTCGCCAATGCCATTGCTACCGCGGTTGCGATGGGTCCTTTGCGTGTTTCCGTCGACACCCATGGTGGACCTGGCGGCGGACGAACTCTTGACCGTAACGGCGCCGCAATTCCCATGGAAACCTTCGCCAATGTGGTCAACATTTTTCTGAATGGTTCGTTTAATGTGTTGCGCCTCACCGCCGAAGCCATGGCCAAAAACGAGCCAATGGACGAAGGTGAACGCGGCGTTATCGTAAATACTGCCTCTATCGCCGCCTATGAAGGAACCATTGGTCAGGCGGCGTATGCAGCAGCCAAGGGTGGCATCGTGGGCATGACCATTGCCACGGCTCGCGACCTTTCCGTAGTTGGTGTCCGTGTCGTAACTATTGCCCCAGGTACCTTTGCAACGCCCGCATACGGAAAAGCCCTCGAAGACGTTGAGGCCGAATGGTCAAAAGTTGTCCCATTCCCGCAACGGATGGGTCGGCCCGATGAGTATGCGCGCATGATGATGGCCATTGTCGACAATCCGTACCTCAACGGTGAAGTGATTCGTCTCGATGGTGCATTGCGCTTCCAAATTAAGGGCTCACGAAGCTAATTCGCAATCTCGTTCGCGCTCATTATTCTCCCGTCTGTAAATCGCAAAAGGAATCAAAACCATGTCAAAACCACTTGCCGGTGTAAAGGTTTTAGAAGTTGCCGCGTGGACCTTTGTTCCAGCTGCGGGGGCCATGCTGGCCGATCTTGGCGCTGAGGTAATAAAAGTTGAACCGCCTACTGGTGATCCTCAACGTGCGCTCAAGAACTTGTTGAACCTCGATCCCAATGGGCCGAATCCGTTTAACGAAATTCCTAATCGTTCCAAACGCAGCATCGTGTTGGATCTTCGCAAGCCCGAAGCCCATGCGCTGCTTATGAAGATCGCGGCAACGTGCGATGTGTTCCTTACCAGCTACCTTCCCGAGGATCGCACCAAGCTCAAAGTCGATGTCGACGACATTCGCGCCGTGAATCCCAACATCATTTACGTTAAGGGGAGCGGCTGGGGTTCGGCCGGGCCGATGTCTGATGTTGGTGGATACGATCTTGCCGCCGGTTGGGCCACGAGTGGTTTGGCGTATCGCCTGACCGAGCCTAACGCCGTTGACGGACCGCCGCCGCAGCCAGCCGCATTCTTTGACCTTCAAGGTGGCAACACCTTGGCTGGGGCCACGGCAATGGCCCTGTTCAAACGTGAACGCACCGGCGAACCTTCAGTGGTTGATGTGTCGTTGATGAACGTGGCAATGTGGGCGATGGCTCCCGACATTGTGGGTGCGCCATATCAGGAATCACACATGTTGCCGGTCAGAAAGTCACCGGGTAATCCCATCACCAACTGGTATCGCACCTCCGATCGGCGATGGATTTACCTCGTGTGCCTTCAGGCCGATCGGTTCTGGGGTGAGCTGTGTAATGACATTTTGGAGAGACCCGATCTCGCTACCGATCCAAAGTTTGACAACATGGGCGTAAGGTTCCAAAACAATGGAGAGTGCGTGCAAATTCTTGATGCCATCTTCGCTGGAAAGACTTTGGAAGAGTGGAAAGTGCGCTTAGCTTCCTTCTCAGGCGTTTGGGCTCCGGTACTCACCTTCAAGGAAGTCCACCAACACCCGCAAGCAGAACCCAATGGCTTCTTGCCGATGGTCACCAGCAACGATGGCATCGACTTCCGGTTGGTGTCCGCCCCAATGCATTTCGACGGAACGCCTACGGCCCCATCAGGTGCATCACCAGAACTGGGACAGCACACCGAAGAAATCCTGCTCGACGCTGGACTTGATTGGGACGCAATTTCCGCAGCTCGCGATTCTGGGGCCTTGGGATAATCGCTATGACTACCTATGATCGCGCTGATGTTGAGGAAGCTTTCCGCCACTACTACCTGACTGGCATTGTTGGCGAGGACTGGGTTGCTTGGTCGCAATTGTTTACCGATGATGCTACGTATACGGATCATTTTTATGGCACGTTTAATGGACCTTCGGAGATTCAAAAGTTCCTTGAATCAACTATGTCGTTTGCTCCCCATGTGTACTCCGCTCTGGTTTGGTACAACATTGATGGCAACCAGATTGTCTACAAGTGCATGAATCGTGCGGACAATCCTGAGCCCGGTGGACCGCCAATCGAATTCCCGTCACTGCAGATCATCCAGTACGCAGGGAATGGCAAATGGTCGTCGGAAGAAGACTGGTGGATCAAGGCCGAGATGAAGAAATTCAACGAGGTCTATACCGCGCAGTGCAAGAAATTCGATCCAGATCACAAGACGAAGATGAGTCGTCTCGACTGGGGCTCGATTGGTTGGGCACGACCTGCTGAGGGGCACGCCAAGCCTTCTTGGGCTGGGCGCGATGATGTGCCGAAGGTTGCCAACATTCGGGACATGAATTTTGGGAAACGGTTTTGATGTTGTCAACGGTGGGGGTGTTTGGGCGGCGGGTTTGCTCCACGGCGAAGTTCACCCCGTAAGCGGGGACCCCGGCCTTCGTACGGTCCGCAAACTACCGCAGCCCAAACACCCCACCTCGTTACAAAATAGAACCTCTTCTGTTTTGTGGGAGGGAAGGCCAAACCTGTTTTTGGGGCTGTTGGTTGTTCTTTAGCTGAACCCATTCGGTGGTGGTTACGGAAAGCGAAACCCTCGTTGTTGGTCTGCTCAGTTTGTCTTGGGTGGGGATGCGATGTTGAAGATTCCGAACCATGACCTTGCGGGCTTGCGGTTGGGAGGCCCGCGCTGGGAAGGGTTGTAGTTTACGGTGTGGGGGTGGGTGTTGCTAAGCGTGTTCGGATCGATGGAGTGCGGGTAGACCCCTCGGCGCCTGGCGGAGTTGGGGGTACGTCGTTAATTGAGCGGACTGGGGTTGTTCGGCGGGCGGGGTATGGGGCTAGCAGTCCTGGGGTTGGGGCTTTGGGTGGGCGAACTCGGCAGTTGGTATTAGAAGCAGGTTTGGCGTGTTTTGCTGCTAAGGGTTTTCATGAAACGGTTATGGAAGATATTGCTGCGAAGGCTGGGGTTTCGCGGGCGACGTTGTATCAATATTTTGCGAGCAAAGAATCGATCTTTCTTGAGTTGATTGAGGTTGGGGGCGGCGACTTTTTGACGTTGGCGAAGTCGACGGGGCCGTTTGGTGCTGATGCCTTGGGATTCGAGAACTTGCTCGCTTGGGTGAGTGCGTGGTCGAACGAAGTCGATCGATATAGCGCCTTGTTTGTGGAGTGGTCGAACGTGAACGCACGAAGGGCTGCGCTTCGTCCTCGGTTGGCTTGGTTTGTGGAGCGTCATACGTCGGTTTGGGCAAAGCAGCTTTCCAGCGCAGATTTGGGCATCGTTTCTCCCGAGACCATGGCGGTGTTGATGCTTGCCATGGCCGATCGCTACAACTACATGCGACTCGTCCACAAGCCCGATGCAAGTGATTCCAAACTTGCGACGAATTTGGCGTTGGCGTTTCAGGAGGTGCTGTTTCCGTCTGATCCGATTGCCGGGCCCGCAGCGGAAACCGACTCAGCCTCCGCGACTCTTTCGTCGACCGATTCCTCAGCGGAGTTGTCTGCTACTGGTATTGACCCACTCGCCGGATTGACGCCCCAAGCCGTCGTCACGGTTCGAAAGTTGCTCGACGCTGCGGGTCGGGTGTTTGCCAACAACGGGTATAGCGGATCGAATGTGGATCTGATTGTTAGCGAGGCGGGCCTGGCCCGTGGGACGTTCTACAAGTACTTCAAAGAACGCACCCAGTTGTTGGCCGTACTGGCTCAGGAATGCGCCGCGTCGTTGGTTCCAGCGTTGGCTGAGCTTGAAGAATTGGCTCGCCTCACTGATTTGCCTCAACGATCTGCGCGCCTACGAGTTCTGCTTGCCGAGTTTCTTCGCATCCAACACTTCCACTCAGCGGTTCTGCGGGCCTGGCTCGAACAGCAACCCACCGACCAAGCGGTGCTCGCGCCATACGCTGGTGTTCGCCTGCAGCTCCGCAACACCGTCGCGGCCATGCTCACCAACGCGCCATCCAACAAACGTTTGGATTTGGAAGCAGCAGCCATGATGTTCGCTGCACTGCTCGAACGATTCCCCGAAGAATCGACCGGCACCCGCTACGCCCTCACCGACGCACAAATCATTGAAGCCCAAGCCCATTTCTTCGAACGAGCATTCTTCGTCAGCTAACGATCAATCGAGACGCAATTTCTGAACTCGTGGGGAGCCGTCGGAAACCTCAACAGCATTACGCCTCGCCAACCGAGTCCGGTTAATTCGCCCGTTGCTTACAGGTGTATTTACCGCACTCCCCCAAGGAGCCAAGCGAACTAGTCGCCTATGAACGTTGGGGGACGGCCTTCAATGAAGGACATGACGCCTTCTTTGCGGTCGGCGGTGGTGGAGATGAGGGCGGTTGCGGTGCGTTCTTCTTCGAAGGAGGTGGCCATGTCGTTGCTGAGGGAACGACGGTACAGGCGCTTCGTCAACCCCAAGGTGCGGGTTGGTCCCTGAGCTAAACGAGCGGAGAGTTCCTGGGCAACGGGGAGCACCTGATCGGCGGCAACGGAGCGATTCACTACACCCCATCCGTGCAGATCTGCCGAGGTGAGGGTGTCGCTGAGCAGGGCAATCTCGTTGAGTCGGTGAAAGCCGATGATGCGAGGGAGGAAGTACGGATCGCCGGCGTGAGGGACCATACCTCGGCGGCTGAACACATGGGTCCATCGGGCTTCGGCATCGGCCACTACAAGATCGGCGAGAAGGGCGAGCATCCAACCGGCTCCGGCCACCGTCCCGTTTACGGCACTCACTACCGGCTTTTCCACTTCCCAGTAAGACTGGAAAAGCGACCGGTAATCCTCGGTCACGTAGCGGTAGTCGAGGGGGCTTGATGGTGGTGCTTGGCCGCTTACTGCGTCGGCACCGGAGCAAAAATCCCTTCCAGAACCGGTTAGCAAAATAGAGCGAATCGAGCGGTCCCCCGTCGCACCCCGGAAGAATTGGGTCAGGGCGATTGCCGTGGCCCCGTCGATCGCGTTTCGCCGTTGCGGACGATCAAGCTTGACCGTAGCGACGCCTTCCTCAATGGTGATGACAAGGCCTTCTGAACTTTGCGCTGCGGACATCGTGATCTTCGTTTCTCTATTGGCATTTCCAAAGGGCCATCGGCTGGCCAACTCGTGCATTTCAGAACTTGACGCTAGTGTTAAGAAACTCTTTTGTTCAACATTGGTGCCTCCAAGCTTCTCGGCAGTGGCATCAGCGGAGACTCGTTTGGAAGTGGCTTGCCCGGGTATTTTGGTGGCTTCAACACCTCAAGATGTCGCTTGGCCGAGGAACTTCCCATGGCTCGGTTGAACGTGAGAGGGATCAAACATACGTACTTGGTCGCATCACGTTGCGTGATGGCCATCGAAGGGAAAACGAACAACATGGCTGGTTTGTTGACAGGAAAGATCGCGCTCGTTACCGGTGCCGGTCATGGCATTGGCCGCGGGCATGCCCTCGAACTGGCGAAGCAGGGCGCGACGATAATCGTCAACGATCTTGGCTCCAGCGTCAGCGGCGAAGGGGCCGGGCGTGATGCCGACGTGGTGGTCGACATGATCAAGTCTCGTGGTGGTTCTGCCTTTGCCGATTACGGCGATGTGGGCGACGAAGACCAAGTTGAAGCCATGATCGAACGGGCCTTCAAAGAGTTTGGGCGCCTCGACATTTTGGTGAACAACGCGGGCATCGTGCGCGACAAGGCCATCTGGAACATGTCGGCGAATGACTTCGATTTGGTCATGCGAGTACACGTCCGGGGGACTTGGTTGGCCTGTCGTGCCGTGGCAAAGCGCTGGCGTGAACAGGCTAAGGCGGCCGACAGCGGCAAGGTGTACGGACGCATCATCAACACCACCTCAGGCGCTGGTTTGCTCGGCAACTTTGGACAGACCAACTACGCAACCGCAAAGGCCGCCATTGTTGGTTTGTCGCTGACTCTGAGCTTGGAACTCGCAGCCATCAGTGCGACAGTCAACGTAATCGGCCCCGGTGGTCTCACTCGCATCTCGGCCACCATGTCGGGCGCTGCACCCATCGAACCAGGCGATCTGCCCGACGATGAGTTCCACCCCAAAGACCCTTCGCTGTGCTGCCCGGTTGTTGCTTGGCTGGCAAGTGACGAGGCCGGACATGTAAGCGGACAGGTCATTCGGGCCATGGGTGAGCACATTCACCTGATGGGCGGCTGGACCGAAGACCGGACCATTTCTAATGGCGGCAAGCGTTGGGATGCCCAGAAACTTGGCGCGATTTTCGCCACCGACCTGTTCGACACTCGTGCCCGCGGCCTCCGTATGGGCGGCTGAGCAGTCTGCAACCCGTTCCCGATTGGCTGCTGCTGATCGAATTTCTGCGTCGGTTTGGTTATCGATTGTGCCGTTAAGCCGTGCACGATTACTTGCTCGTTTGCTTCGTCCTTCGTCTCCTTGACTCCGAATACTTGAAAGATCTCTATGGCACATCTCAGTTCCGAAGAAGAACAAATTGTCGAGTTGGTCGCACGCTTCGTGGATAACGAAGTGCGTCCCGTGGCCCGTGATCTCGAAGCCGAGAACACCTATCCCGAGGCGCTCATTGAGCAGATGAAGGAAATGGGCGTTTACGGTTTGGGTATCCCGGAGCCTTACGGTCCCTATGCCGTTTCTGCACGCTGCTACGCCCTGGTTACCGAAGAATTGGCTCGCGGTTGGATGAGTCTTGCTGGCGCGTTCGGTGGACACTCGGTGGTTTCAAAGTTGATCCTTCGCTACGGCACCGAAGAGCAAAAGCAAAAGTACTTGCCGCTGATGGCAACAGGTGAGCTTCGAGCGACGATGGCCCTTACCGAGCCCGACGGTGGATCTGATCTCCAAGCCCTTCGCACAGTTGCTAAGCGCACGGATGATGGCTATGTGATCAACGGGGCAAAGACGTGGATTACCAACGCACGAAAATCAGGACTCGTTGCCCTGTTGGTGAAAACTGATCCAACTGCTGTCCCTGCACACAAAGGCATCAGCATCCTATTGGTCGAAAAGGTTCCGGGCTTCACCGTTTCGCGCGATCTTCCCAAGCTTGGGTACAAAGGCGTGGAGAGTTGCGAGCTGCATTTCGATGACTGCTTTGTACCTCATGATGCGCTTCTCGGTGTCGACGAAGGTGTGGGCTTCGCTCAAATGATGGGCGGCCTTGAGATTGGCCGAATCCAAGTTGCTGCTCGCGCTATTGGTGTGGCCCGTGCCGCGTTTGATGACGCGCTTCGTTATGCGCAGGATCGCAAGTCGTTTGGGAAACCGATTTGGCAGCACCAGTCGGTGGGTAATCTTCTGGCCGACATGGCGACACAGATCACTGCCGCTCGACAATTGAACCTGCACGCGGCCGAATGCTTCGACACTGGGAAGCGTTCGGATATGGAAGCCGGGATGGCCAAGTTGTTCTGCTCCGAAATGGCCGCAAAAGTCACCCTCGATGCCATCCGGATTCACGGTGGTTATGGCTATTCCAAAGAGTTCGACGTGGAGCGTTACTACCGTGATGCGCCGCTGATGATCGTCGGTGAAGGTACCAACGAAATCCTGCGCAACGTAGTGGCCAAACAAGTCGTCGATCGCGGACGTTTGTTCTAACTTTTGGCTTCACTCGGTTTGAGTACATCGAAAGCCGTGGTTCATCCGTCGGTTGCCACGGTGTGGAGTACCGAAGTGCCTACCGTGCGACTTAGCGGTTTCGCAGGGTTTTGCACTGTTCAATAACTAACAACCAACAGATCAGGTCCCGTAGCGAGTTAACGGTTCCGCCAGCACGGCCACTAGGTTTGCCTGATGGCCAAGGTAGATATTTCCCAGCACATTTCGGCTTCTCCGGAAACGGTGTGGGAGGAACTTCGCCAAATCGATCGTCACGTGTACTGGATGCTCGATGCCACAGCGATCCGGTTCATTTCTCCGAATCGTGAGGGCCTCGGCACCAAGTTCGAATGCGACACCAAAATCGGCCCCCTGAAGGTAACCGACGTCATGGAAGTCACCGAATGGGTTGAGGGCCGCAGCATTCGAGTTCGCCACACCGGAGTAGTAACCGGTGAAGGCAACCTGGCCGTTGTTCCCGAGACCGACGGATCGTCACTCGTCCGCTGGACCGAAGATCTTACGTTCCCATGGTATTTTGGCGGCCCCCTTGGCGCTCAACTCCTTCGTCCAGTTTTTACCCTGGTGTGGCGCGGCAACCTCAAACGACTCGCCGCACGAATGGTTTGAAATGTCATAGCGGATCCGGTAACCGAGTCGACTTTGCGAATGCTGTTGTTTCCACCGTCAACTACGAAGCCCAAACTCATGCAGGGCCCTCGCTAGAGAAATTCTTCGAGGATCGAATTTGTATGTTCGCCTACGGAGGGAATGGGGTCCATGCGGTGGGTTATTCGGTCGTAGGTAACTGGAGGGCGCAGGGCGGGGATGGGGCCGACGGGTGAGTTGACTTCGGTCCAGCGATCACGCTCGGCTAGTTGCGGGTGGGCGATGAAATCGTTGATGGTGTTCATTGCTGCGTTGGCGATTTGGGCTTCGTCGAGGCGGGCGATCACGGTGGGGGCATCCAATAAGACAAAGGCGGCTTCGATGGCGGCGGTGAGTTCGGCCCGGTTTTCTACACGGTTGGGGTTCAGCACAAAGCGGGGATCGTCGGCCATTAAAGGTTGTTGGACAACGATGTCGCAGAAGCGCCGCCATTCTCGATCGTTTTGGATGGCTAACTGCACCAAACGCCCGTCGCCTACGGCAAAGCTTCCGTAGGGGGCAATAGACGCATGACTGGAGCCGGTGCGCTTTGGTGGTTGTTGCGAGAAGAGCGCGTAGTACATCGGATTGCCCATCCATTCGCCGAGGGCATCGAACAGCGATACTTCACACGAACTTCCCTCCCCCGTCCGCTCCCGGTCATAAAGGGCCGTCAGCACTGCTGTGTACGCATACATTCCTGCCGCGATGTCGGCGACGGAAATTCCAGCTTTGGCGGGTTCATCTTCAGTCCCCGTAAGCGAAACTAAGCCCACTTCGCATTGCACAAGAAGGTCATAAGCCTTTTTATCAACATAGGGTCCCGACGAGCCATAACCCGAAATGTCTACAACGATCAGTCGCGGATACTTTGCTCGAAGCACCGCTGCCGAAAGACCCATTCGAGCGGCGGCCCCGGGGGCGAGGTTTTGGACGAAGACATCAGCTTTTGCTAGCAGCGCATCCACGATCTCAGGTGCTTCGGGAGCCTTAAGGTCGAGCGCCAATGATTCCTTGGAACGGTTGAGCCACACGAAGTAGCTCGACATACCTTTCACTCGCTCGTCGTAATCACGGGCAAAGTCACCGTCAATCGGTCGCTCAATCTTGATAACCCGCGCACCCAGATCGGCCAACTGTCGAGTAGCAAACGGCGCAGCAACGGCCTGTTCAATCGAGACGACCGTGATTTGGGCCAACGGCAAACTCATAAGCCAAAGCCCCGTTCAGATTGGGAGCCAAACATGTGGGGAAAGGTGCTTGTTAAACACCCAATTCCACAG
>JAYUVJ010000385.1:0-2926 GCA_043754155.1 Acidimicrobiia bacterium | reverse complement strand
GGGCTACTTACCACCGCGAGACCCACGGCTACAAACGCTAGTTGTGGCTCCCGATCCGGGTGTGTTGGAGATCAACGTACATCCAGCGGGGTCTTGGAACGAACTGGTTGAGATCACTTCGACCGTGCACGAATTTGCGCGTCTGGCGTTACTCGGCGCGGAAACCTTTCAGCTTGATGGCCGCCATAGCGGCACCGGTGGTGGAAACCACATCACCATCGGCGCAGCTGAGGCGAAAGATTCACCGATGCTGCGTCGTCCCGATCTTCTGCAGAGCATGATTACGTTTTGGCAACATCACCCGTCATTGTCGTATCTGTTTTCCGGACGATTTATTGGCCCGACCAGCCAAGCTCCTCGCGTCGACGAAGGACGCGCCGAAACCCTTTACGAGCTCGAGATTGCTTTCGCCGAATTGGAGCGGCTGTGCAATGCGCGACAGACATCAACGGTGACCGGCCAAATAGGAGACAACGCAAATCGAATTGATCCAACCGCTGTTGATTCCATAGCTGTTGATTCCACAGGTGCTGATACAAGAGCAACTGATCCAAAAGCGATTGCCCCTTTCGAGGTAGACCCGATAGAACTAGACCTGGGTCAAGTACAACGCGGTGTAATTTCTGGCAACAGGGAAGCTGAGAGGAGTAACCCTCCACCCTGGTTGGTTGATCGCTTGTTGCGACATTTGTTGACCGACATCACGGGTAATACGCACCGGGCGGAATTTTGTGTCGACAAGCTCTTTAGCCCCGACAGCGAACGTGGTCGGTTGGGGCTGTTGGAGTTACGCGGCTTTGAGATGCCGCCACACCCCCAAATGGCGCTGGTGCAAGCGTTGCTCGTTCGCTCTCTTGTAGCAAGGATGTGGGTCAATCCGTATCAGAGCCCGCTTGTGCGTTGGGGCACGGATCTACACGACCGGTTCTTGCTGCCACATTTCTGCGCAGCCGACATTGCTGATGTGATCGCAGATCTTCAAGATCACGGTATTGCTTTCGATCAATCCTGGATGGCGCCGTTTCTTGAATTTCGATTCCCAAGGCTCGGCTCCGTCGAGATTGGCGATGTACAGCTTGAACTCCGCGCAGCGATTGAACCTTGGCACGTGCTGGGCGAAGAGGTAAGCGCAACAAGCACCGCTCGCTATGTCGACTCCTCAGTGGAGCGCTTGCAGGTAAAAACTATTGGGCTCACGGAAGGTCGCCATGTCGTTACCTGCAACGGTGGTGTGGTGCCTTTGCGGCCTACGGAAACCGTAGGTGTGCATGTTGGTGGGGTTCGCTACCGCGCATGGCAGCCACCATCTGCATTGCATCCGACAATTGGCGTGCATAGCCCGTTGACGTTCGATCTGATCGACCTGTGGTCGGGGCGTAGCGTAGGCGGTTGCACGTATCACGTCTCTCATCCGGGCGGCGTCGCCTATGAGACCTTCCCGGTCAATGCGAATTCGGCGGAAGCTCGCCGACGCAGCCGATTCGATACCCTCAGTCACACCCCCGGGCCGCTCGATGCCGACACGCTGGCTTATCTCACTGCGAATGCCCCCGGTGGATCGACTGGCTCAGGCTTAGGCGCCCGGCGAGGTTCAAGCGCAGACCAACGAGGCCGTTCCCACGTTGAAATGGGGCGGTTGTTTTCCAGCGCGGCAGTTCAGGAGTACCCTCGAACCCTTGACCTTCGCCGAACCGGTCGTTAGCGACCAACTTCGCCGTCTGAACATTCTCGAACCGTTGATGCCTGTTCTTACCTCACCCGACTCGCTATCCGCGGGCATCGCTATGCCGTTGGGCATTTCGCTTCTCAGCGAATATCGTGGCGTGAACGGATCCCACGATGAGTTCGTCTCCGAATCTGGGGTATCGCGTCCGCATTGGGCGCATGTGGGAGCGGCACTAAGCGAATTGGGTCATGACGAATTGGCTCGTCGCCAGCTTGAGGTAGATCGCCTGCTGGATGCCGACGGTGTTACGTACAACGTGTTCGGGAATCTTGGTCCCCGTGGTCGACGGTGGGCGCTTGACCCGGTGCCGTTGTTGCTCGACAGCAAAGACTGGTCAACAATTGAGCGGGGCGTCATCCAACGCGCCGAACTGTTCTCCCTGATCCTCGCCGACCTTTACGGCCCCCGTGAACTTCTAAAACGCAAGTTGTTGCCAGTCGACGTAGTACTTCGTCATCCCGGTTTTCTAAGGGCTTGCGACAACCCAAGCATCCGAGCCAATGAAAAAGGGTTCTACGGGGCCAACTCGCTCCCTACCTACGCAGTGGACATTGGCCGCGATGTATCCGGCGCAGCGGTTGCCTTGGGCGACAGCGCGCAGTCCCCATCAGGTGCGGGCTACGCGCTCGAAAATCGGCTAGTTATGTCAAGGGTTTTCCCGAGTCTGTACCGAGACGCCCAGGTGCACCGCGTCGCTCCATTCTTCCGAGCATTGCGCCGTGCGCTTCAGCGAGCGGCAAACCAAAAGAGTGACCCGCGAATTGTCGTGATGTCACCCGGACCGTGGAGCGAAACAGCGTTCGAGCATGCCTACCTGGCCTCGTATTTGGGATACCCCCTCGTTGAGGGCAGTGACCTCACGGTTAAGGGCGGTTCCGTGTGGATGCGTTCTTTGGGTCGCCTTGAACCGGTCGATGTCATTTTGCGCAGGGTCGATGATGGGTTTTGCGACCCGTTGGAACTGAAATCGGATTCGCACTTAGGCGTACCGGGCTTAGTGGACGCGGCCCGTCGTGGAGCAGTGGCGGTCGTTAACCCGCTCGGCAGTGGCATCATGGAAAGCCCCGCGATACTGAGGTTTTTGCCGGCCATCGCCCAGCATTTTCTTGGGCAGGCTCTGCTGCTCCCTTCGGTGGAAACACATTGGTGTGGAGAGGCAGCAAGTTGCGCCTATGTGCTGGAGCACCTCAGTGAATTGGT
>JAYUVJ010000384.1:0-3215 GCA_043754155.1 Acidimicrobiia bacterium | reverse complement strand
GGATCACGACCTCGGGTGTTGCAGTCTACAAATTGCAAGCCGCCGTTGGTTCTGGTGGATTTACGATTCGCAATGCGACTGTCGCAACCGCCGTACCCGGCGGCCACTCCAAGATCACATGGAAGAAGATCAGCGGGTTCACGCCAGTCAGTGGCCAAACCGTCGATTACGTCAACGCCACGTTGACGAATGCGTCGGTGACTGGCAACGTGGCTTACGATGTCGTGACCCAAAGCGGCAACATCCCGAATAGCTCCGGGGTGTTTACCCTCACGGCCGGGAAAACGTACCGACTCCAAGCGGCATTCAGTTCCGCGAACGTCCCCGGCTCGGCCATTCGCTGGCAGTGGTACAACCAGACCACCAGTGCGTACATTGGAACGCCGGGGTCGTCCTTCGCCCCCAGTAACGGTGGAGGCGAGGGTAGCCTCGGTTATGCCGAAGTCGTGCTGTCTCCTTCGGTCGCGACGCTGGTTCACGTCCGTGACTCAGGTAGCAACACCCTCGTTTCAGGGACGGCGACGATTCAGCAGCTCGGTGCCAGTTCCGCCGTCACAACCGACTACGCGGCCGAGTTCAACGCCAACACGTCGATCACAGACGCCAGCACGTTTTCAACCACGCTGGCCGACATCAGTGGATCGAGCTTCACACTGCCGGGAGCGGGCGTCTGGGAAGTGGCCTATCGACTGTTCGCGTCAGCCAGCGTCGCCTCCAACTGGAGCATCGGAATCTACGACAGCTCGAACGTGCTTGTCTCCAACACGCAGTCGATTGGAAATCCGCAGACGACCGGAGAGGTTGTCGGTCTGACAAACTCGGTGACGATCCAAACCACCGGGGCAGCGACATACAAACTGCGAGGCATCGCGGCAGTCGGAACCGTCACAGTTAGGAACACGGGGACCAGCGTCTCGACGGCGGCGAACTCGCGCATCGACTGGAAGAAGATCGGCGGCTTCACGCCAACGACCGGGACGATCGTTGATTACGTGCGTGCCTTCAATTCTGCGGCTCAATCAGTAACCGTCAACGATCAGGTCATGAACATTGACACGGTTGACTCAGGAAGCATCCCGCTTGCGAGCAATGTGTTTACGCTTTCATCCGGCAAGACCTACGAATTGACTTACATCCTGCCGATCGGTGGCACAACCAACATTGAATACCGCTGGTTTAACGTCACGTCGGGACTGTACATCGGAAACGCAGCGAAAAGCTCTAATTCGACGGAGGGCGAGACAGCCGTTGCAACCGCAATAGTTACCACAGCATCAGTAACTCAGGTAAGAGTTCAGGCAGTAAATGTCTCGACCGGTGGTACGGTAGGGTTCGTGTCTGGCAACCGTTTTATGACCTCGACTGCGATCATCAAGCAGATCGGTAGCACGGCCACAACCGCCTTCACCGGGGCCACCGCGACACTGGCGGGCACAGGTGGTTTTGTCCCCGCTCCGGCCGCTGGCGACAATGCCAAGCTGCTCTGCGGCGACGGCACGTTCTCCACGGCCTTGATCGACATCCGGACGCTCACCTCGGGGACGAGCTACGTGCCGACGAGCGGAACAAACCGCATCGTCGGGTGGGTCATCGGTGGAGGTGGAGGCGGCGGAAATTGTGCTTCGGCTATCACCACTCTCACGGGCGGTGGGGCTGGCGCGGGGGGCGTCGTGGGCTTCCTAGAAGATGTCAGCGACCAGACCACGTACACCTACGCGATTGGCGCGGCAGGTACGGCCTCAAACAACGGCGGTAACACCACGATCACCGTGAATGCCAACGTCTATACGGGCAACGGCGGTGGAGCAGGCAACGACGGAACCACCAATGCCCCTTCGATGACCGGCGGGGGCATTGGCGGGACAACTGTCCCCGGAACCGCCTCGGGAAACGCTTTTCACGTCTCAGACGGTGGCAATGGGCTTGCTGGTGTATCCGTGGCGTCCAACAGTCACGCCACAGGCGCAGGCGGTAGCAATATGTTCTGCCAAGGCGGGCGATCAACTGTTACGAACACCGCAGGTAGCTCGGCTGGTATCGCCCCGTTGGGCGGTGGGTTCGGAGGGGGTGGTTCGGGGTCTCGTCAGAATAATTCCGTTTCCGTTTCCGGCAGTGCCGGAAAAATCGGGGCTATTATCGTGTTCGAGTACAGGTAGTGTGTTCACTCCATCTATGCACCAGAGTACAATTGCCGCATGGCAAAAACAACACAAGAAGAATTCGAGTTAAGAGCCAGAGCAGTTCATGGAGATAAGTACGACTATTCAAAAGCAATTTATCAAGGCGGCAAAAACAAAGTCACGATCACATGCCGTGCTCATGGAGAGTTCACGATCGCTCCATTGAAACTGATTAACGGAAAGCAGGGGTGTAAGAAGTGCGGGCTGATAAGACGTTCGGAAGCAAGGAAAACTGGACGTGAAGAGATTCTTGAAAGGTTCCGCGTCAAGCACGGTGACAGGTACGACTACAGTCAAGTTGAGACGAGCGGGACGCTCGGCAAGGTCAAAATAATCTGCAAAAGTCACGGCGAATTCTGGCAGACACCTCAAGATCATTACGCAGGTGGCTGTCAGCAGTGTGGGCGGGCCTCGGCAAAGGAAAACATAAAACTCACGAACGATGAGTTCTTAGCTAAAGCAAGGGCAATCCACGGCGACAAGTACGACTACAGCAAGGCTCCATACGTCTGTATGCGTGATTACATGGCAATCATCTGCCCTACGCACGGTGAATTTCAGCAAAGCGCTGTTCTGCATACGCAAGGTGCAGGATGCCAAAAGTGCCGCAACGCAGAAAACGGCGACAAACAACGCAAAACACTACCTCAGTTCATTGAAGAAGCTCAGGCGGTCCACGGCGACAAATACGACTACAGCAAGGTTGATTACAAAGGCTGTGATTTCCATATCGAAATCTCCTGCAAGCAGCACGGCGAGTCGTTCAGTCAAACACCATACGGGCACCTAACCGGAAAGATGTCCTGCTCGAAGTGCCAACTCCCCAGCGTCGGCGAGCGTCGCGTTTCCGAAGTCCTCGAAAAGCTCGGCGTGAAGTTCGAGCCGCAGAAGCGGTTCAAGAGTTGTCGTGGCCCCGGCAACGGGATCATGCCGTTTGATTTTTACATCCCCAGCGTCAACCTGCTGATTGAATACGACGGCGAACTCCATACGGGCCTCGGCCGCTGGAACGGCGACACCCCTGAACGACTATTG
>JAYUVJ010000383.1:0-3138 GCA_043754155.1 Acidimicrobiia bacterium | reverse complement strand
AGCGTGGACCGCATCGTGAAATCGACGGATACGAATGTAGGACCTGTCGTCTTGCGACAGATCCGTGAACTCATCGCAGAATTGTTGGAAATCTAATTTCGAAACTCGCCGGTTCGCTTACTCCGGCAGCTTTGAGGTGTCGACGGGTTCTGGCGAATCTTCTTCTGGTGCTTTCGAGTTTGGCGTTGCCGGGGCGAAGCCCAAGCGTGGAGTGAAGCCTGTCGCTGCTGTCGCATCAGTTGGGGAAACCTTTGGTTCCACTGGTGCTGCTGCAACGAAGCCAGCGCCGATCGCCAAATCTTCGGAAAATCTGCTGCGAAACATTCGGCGAAAGCTCTGGTGGAATCGGCGAAGCAAGCTGCCCCAGTGAAAAAGTCAGCACAAGCAGTCGCGATGCCAGTGGCGAAGAAGAGCTAGCAGGAGTCGGGCGTAAGGGGCGATGGTTTGAAGGGCCAAACCAAGCCTGAGGTCTATCGCTCAGGCTCCGCAACATCCCAAATCCCCATGCAGTAGAACGCTGGGCGCGGGACCTCTAAACCGATGCCCAGCAGGGCTAAGCGATGGAAAAGAAGAAAAGCTGCACGAGGCGCGACTGCTTTGCGTCGCCGCCTAAGAGACCTTCATAGGAGCTTGCCGAATGAATCATCTTGGCGTCCCACAGCACGAGCCGGTTGTAGACGCCGCCCACTCGATCGCAAAGCTCCCAGTTGTCTGGATGCACGATGTTGTGCAAGTCATAAATCTGTTCGTCGGCGGCTGAGCGCTTCTCGTTGTCGTTGAATCGATGGAATTCGAGGGGATGCGACGACGGACGCCGGCTTCCGGTTGCTTTTAGTTGCCAGAAGCTGGTTCCGGCGGAAATTGGGGCATCGGGGGTCAAATACAGCGCAGCGGCGTAGTCCTGGGTGTCGTGATGCCAAACGAGGGGATCATTGAAACCCGTGATTTGGAACACGCCGTTCATCGGCTGATCGAGCCAATCGGTGATCGTGCAATGCAGCAGGCGCTCGAACTCTTCGCGCAGTCCCGGCCACAAATAGCGTTCCGAGGTTCGTTGGCCTTTGTATTTGCCGATATCGGAAACGAACGTCTGACGCACGGCGAGGTCACGAATCGAGTTTGGGTCGTTCAAGAATTCATCTACGACGACGAGGTGCGGACACGTTTGTCGAAGAATCGGCTTGTCGTCGACCGGTGTTTCGTTGAGTTGCTCTTCGGGTAGACGAAACGGAAGCCCCACGTCGCGCGACACGACGTTGTATAGAAAACCTTGTTCATCGCGAAGCACTTCGGCCACGGTGCAGGCGAGCCGGTGAAAATACACCGTTTGGCTCACCTTGAACCGGGCCGAAGCGCTAGGCAAATCAGAATTCACGAAAGCTCTACCTGCTAGCTAGCTGCACTTGCCACTTGCATAGGCGTCCAATTCGTTTTCTCCCAGCAACCAGCGCCATTTGCCCTCCGAGAGCACGGTGTAGGCAACACGAGTTGAGGTGCCAGAGGGTGCCTTGAACTGCACGGTGACCACCTTCGCAGCTCTCTCAGGCACACCAAGATTGACCGTTTGACTAAATTCGTCAAGCGCTCGAACTTGTGGCACCTCTTTTAAGGCGGGCTGCGTGACGCACTTGACGAAGACCTTTTTATCGATCTTCTTCTGTTGGCCTGGGTAAAGATGATCCCAGTAGGTGTCGTAGTCGCCAGTGAGTTGTGCTTTGAAGGTTTCGGCCATCTGGGTGCCAGCGGCGCCCACGTTTGATTCGGAACTTTTGTTTGAGTTCCGTCCCAACGCAAACCCGCCTGCCAGCCCGCCCCCTAAGAGGGCGAGCCCAAGCAGACCAACGCCGAAACGACGACCGCCACTTCTTGGTGTAGTTGAAATTTGTGCCTTTCGAGAACGACTGTTGATGTCGGTCGGGGTAACTGTTTCGGGATCAGGCACAGTAGACGTATGTAGTAACCGTACCGGTAACGGCGGGGCTTTTAGGCGCCGTTACCGTGAATGTAGTTGTCCAGGTGTTGCCTGCTGCTTTACTTTCAGACACTGCTCCGAGAGTTGCAACCGATGCGGAAACGGTGTAGCCGCCGCTAATTGCCTGTTGAGCTCCCGTACACGTCGCAGTTGCTGTCACCGTAGCCGTGCCACCTGCTCCGGTGTTTACGGCGACTGCGGTACCCGTGACGGCGGTAATCGCCGAGATTGATCCGTTAGCGCCTGTGGCACCTTGAGCGCCGGTGGCACCTTGAGTACCTGCTCCGGTGGCACCTTGAGCGCCTGCTGCACCTTGAGCGCCTGCTGCACCCTGGGTGCCTGCTCCGGTGGCACCTTGAGCACCTGTGGCACCTTGAGCACCTGTGGCACCTTGGGTGCCTATTCCGGTGGCACCTTGAGCGCCGGTGGCACCATTTGTTCCATTTGTTCCATTTGTTCCATTCGTTCCATTAGTCCCGGTGGCACCTTGAGCACCTTGAGATCCGGTGGTACCTGCGGCTCCTTGTGATCCTGTGCTTCCCTGAGCACCTGTGGCACCTTGGGACCCGGTGTTGCCCGCGACTCCTTTTCCTCCGGTAGCGCCCTGGGCCCCCGTAGCTCCCTGGGCCCCCGTAGCTCCCTGTGTACCGTTCGTGCCATTGGCTCCTGCGGTTCCGGTTGCTCCGGTTGCTCCGGCAGGTCCTGCGGTTCCTTGAGGGCCGGTGCTGCCAGGAGCACCTACGGAGCCGGACGGTCCAGAGGGTCCTTGCGCTCCATTGGATCCAGCCGACCCGATGCTGCCTTGAGGTCCAACTGGTCCTTGACTTCCTTCAGCGCCTACTGAACCCGTCGGACCGACTGCACCGGTTGCTCCGTTGGTGCCTGCTGTGCCGGTGGTGCCGTTTGTTCCGGTTGCTCCGGTTGCTCCGGTTGCTCCGTTTGTTCCTGCTGTGCCGGTTGAGCCTTGTGCTCCGTCGGTTCCGTTCGTGCCCGCAGTGCCTTGGAAGCCTTGGGCTCCGGTTGTGCCGGTTGCTCCGTTGGTGCCGTTGGTGCCGTTGGTGCCGTTTGTTCCTGCTGTGCCGGTTGAGCCTTGTGCTCCGTCGGTTCCGTTAGTGCCCGCAGCGCCTTGGAAGCCTTGAGGGCCCATTGGACCGGTTGAGCCTTGT
>JAYUVJ010000382.1:0-4414 GCA_043754155.1 Acidimicrobiia bacterium | reverse complement strand
TTCGAAACTGCTGCGTGCAGAACGATTTGACTTCGTAGGGTCGCGTTAAAGTACCCGTCGGTAAGCAACAATTTGGGTAGGCGGGTGTGCAGGCGTGCCAGTCCCAGGAGTAGCGAGCGGGCTGACGTATTTCGATCCAGTTCGCGAAAAGCCTTGCTTAAGTTTTCGGCCAATTCTGAATAATCCCCGGCAAATCGCAAACAATCGAACAACACGGGGACCAACTCGGGTGGGGGAAACGCAAACAACGCATCCTTGACCCCAAACTGTATATTCAGGGTTCGAGTTGACGTTCCTACCCGCTTGGCAATTTCTGGAAGGGTCGTTCGCCGTTTGCCCGCAAGAACCATTTCGACTGCTACCAAACGTGCCTGGATTCGAAGTGCTAACTGTTTGCGTTCGACGTGGCAAGGTGCGAAGGAGCCTAGAAACCCAAGAAGCACTGGGTCCTCGGGTCGATCCTCCGACTGCGTAGATTTGGGTACTGACTTGGCCAGGTTGTTCCTTGAGCCACGTTGACGCTGACCCGCGCTCAGTTGAACGACACTGCCGAAGTGCAGTAACAACCCGGTGATCCCTCCGTCCAATACTTGATGTTCGCCACTCTCCTGCCCTGGAGTTTGTTCGCTATCCAAGTCAGCCGTACGGAGTTCGCTATGCAAATTAGCCATGCAAGAACTGAGGGACTCCCTTTCGGTTTAATCCAAATTCTCCAAAAAAAGTTCGCGATACGGTTTAGAGGGGTCAGTACCCCAGCGAGATCATCTCAAGAATCGATGGGTGTTTGACGGTCTCTTTATCTTTCATGGCGGTATCGGCGCAGCGTGTTTAGCGTGTGATCGATGAATTTAGACATCGGTTCATAGCATCGGTTCATAGCATCGCGACACAGCGACATGGGCGGTGCTAAGCGAGAGAGATGTCTTGGGGGCGGATCGGTATGCGGGGGAGTTGGAGGCCGGTGGCATTGCGGATGGCGGCGGCTACGGCTGCGCTGGAGGAGATGGTGGGGGCCTCGCCGATGCCTTTGGCGCCGTAGGGGGCACCGGGTTCGGGTTGTTCGATCAGCGCGGCAATCTCGACGACGGGCATATCGAGCGCGGTGGGAATCAGATAGTCAGTGAACGTAGGGTTTCGCACCTTTCCGTTGTCTAGGATGATCTCCTCCATTACGGCCAAACCAACACCTTGAGCGATGCCGCCTTCAAGTTGCCCGATGGCTTGCACTGGATTGAGCACTCGGCCAACGTCTTGGGATGTCGCGATGGAAACGACCCGAACTAACCCTAATTCCCTATCAACATCGACTACGGCTCGGTGGGCGGCGACGACGAAACTTACGTGGGCATCACCTTGACCGGTTTCATCAAGGCGGAACGTGGGGGCATGGTGAAACTCAACGGTGTCCTGGAATTTGACACCCGGTGCGAGTTCAGCCAGGGACATGTCGAATTCACCGTTGAGGGACACCACGCAGCCATCGCGAACTTCTAAGACCTCGGGCGCTATCACGTATTTGGCCGCCACGTGAGAAATAATAAGCGCACGTACCGATTCACAGGCGGCTTTTATCGCACCGCCCGACATCCAAGTTTGACGGCTCGCACTGGTGGATCCGGCAGAACCGATTTGGGTATCCGCTGGTTCTACGATCACGTTTGCAACTCCGAATTCGGTGCGTCCAATTTGCTGCACCAACGTCACGAAACCTTGGCCTACTTCGGCGCAGGCACATTTTATGGATACGACGCCGTCTAATACGGTGCACTTCGCTGTTGAGTAATCGTCGAACCCCTCGGAGAACATCAGGTTCTTCCAACCCAAGGCAAAGCCCACTCCACGGGTTACGTGATGGGCATCTGCGGTTCGACCAGATCCACCGGGTCGAGCCATCATTTCGTTCGCCGTATCGGAAAGCGGGGTAAGCGTGGGCATGGGATGCGCGGCCAACGTGTCGATGACTTCGCGAACCGGCAGGGTGCCGGTGATGATTTGTCCGGTAATGATCTGTCCACCCGGAGCCAGTGCATTGATGCGACGAAGCTCCACTGGATCCATCTGCAACGCTGCAGCCAACAAGTCCATTTGGCTTTCATGGCCGAAACACGTTTGCACTGCGCCAAACCCGCGCATGGCACCACACGTTGGGTTGTTGGTTCGCACGGCGTAACCCTCGATCGTGGCACTGGGAACTACGTAGGGCCCAGCAGCGAAACAGGCGGCGTTGGCCAGCACGGCCGATGAAGTCGATGCGTAGGCGCCGCCATCAAAGAGCAGACGGGATTCCACGCGAACCAGCTTGCCTTCGGGAGTGGCGTGGTGGCGATACCACATGCGTGCAGGATGCCTGTGTACGTGGCCAAGGAACGATTCAAGCCGCGAGTACACGATCTTTACCGGACGACCGGTGACCAAGGCGAGCATAGCCAAATGAATATGCATACTTACATCTTCGCGTCCGCCGAATGCGCCACCCACGCCAGCCAATGAGAGCCGAACTTTGTCTTCCGGAAGACCAAGGCACGCAGCAGTTTGCCAAAGATCAGAATGCAACCACTGAGTGGATACGAACAGCTCTACGCCCTGCCCGTCGGCATCGGGAATCGCTAACCCCGATTCGGGCCCGAGGAACGCTTGATCCTGCATGCCCACGTCATAAATGCCCTCAACTTGCACATCACCCTGCACTTCTTGATCACCGTGGCGGATCACCAAGTGGCGAAAGATGTTGCCATCGGGGTGAATGGGGTCTGCGGTGATGGACTCATCAGGATCAACCAATGGTTCGAACACTTCGTAGGTGACTTTGATGGCTTCGGCGGCGCGGCGTGCGGTTTCGGGGTGATCGGCGGCAATAGCGGCAATGGCTTCGCCGTAGAAACGGGTTACGCCGTCGGCGAAAACGGGCTGGTCGGGGTGTTCGATGCCGAAGATCTTTTTGCCGGGGACATCGTCTTGGGTGATGATGGCGTGCACGCCCGGGATCTGCCAAGCAGCGGTAAGATCAATTGAAATTATGCGCGCAGATGGAAAGGGTGAACGGGCGATATGTGCCCAAAGCATGCCTTCGGCCCAAAGGTCACTGGAATAGGAAAACTCGCCGGTAACTTTCGGGATCCCGTCAGGACGCGGAGCCGACGTGCCGATCCGATGCCCGAGGCTGGTTACACCAGGAGTTTCTAGTGAGGTCATCGGGGTGCCTGCCTTTTTTGGTCGGTCACGGTTGGGCCTGTGTCAATCAAACTTGCGGCACTACGTACACGTACGGCTTGTTCGATGGCGACAAAGATGCGTCCATAGCCTGTGCAGCGGCAAAGGTTCCCACTGATAGCCTCACGGGTCTCCAGGTCGGTGGGGTTGGGATTGCGATCCAACAGGTCATGGACCGACATGATTAAGCCGGGTGTGCAGAATCCACATTGCACGGCGCCAGCATCAACGAAAGCCTGTTGCACAATCGAAAGCGGGCCAGTGGAAAATGGGTCGTTGGAGGCGATGGCTTCAACGGTGGTGATATCGGCATCGACCGCTGAAGCAGCGAGGATTAAGCAGGCACATACCAAGTCACCGTTCATGAGCACAGAGCATGAACCGCACTCGCCTTGTTCGCAGGCATTTTTCGCCCCCGGCAGTTCGAGGCGTTCACGCAACACGTGGAGCAAACTTTCGCCCAGCCAGGCTTCTTCGACTTGTCGCTCGGTGCCATTAACGCGGAGCTGATAACTAACGAGTTCCATCACTGCCTTTGTTGAGAAAAAGGGAATCTGTTGTTGCTGTCAATTCCATCGTTACAAACATCTTGAGGGCATCGTTTGCAAGTCACCCATCAAACGAGTCGCATGAGCGCCCGTTGGGCCAACACTTTGACCGCATGCTTACGATATTCAGCGGTAGATCGTTGGTCGTTGATCGGCTTGGATGCCTCGGCCACCATGGTTCCAAACGTTTCATACGTACGCGGATCAGGAACGCTCACGTTTCCATTCGAAGCATCAGACCAATCAAGATGATTAACCACCCATTTCTCGGCTTCCGGGGCACGCAGTGGTACCGGTCCCACTGAGCCAAGACCAACCCGAACGGCACGATCATCAAGGTCAATCACCAACGCCAGCCCGGCAACGGAGATCACCATGGCATTGCGCGTACCTACCTTTAGATAGTCCTGACGGGTGCGGTGCAATGGTAACTCCACGCCAGTGATGATCTCGGTGGGTTTACGGGCGGTGCGTTTTGGTGCAAGAAAGAACGACTGCCAACCGAGCGAACGGGTGCTGCCATCAACGTCGGCCAGGTGAATCACGGCGTCGAGCGCGGCCAGTACGGGGAGCGTGTCGCCAGCAGGGGAGCCGGTGCCCACGTTGCCACCAATAGTTCCCGCGTTGCGGATTTGCGGTGAGCCAACAGTGCGTGC
>JAYUVJ010000381.1:0-3410 GCA_043754155.1 Acidimicrobiia bacterium | reverse complement strand
CGCGCTCACAACTTGTTCAGTGCACTTACGGAACAAACGGTTCGCTTAGAACCTGAAGAAGCCGAGCTGGCCAAGTTGTTCACTAACACGTGGCGGTATATCAAATTCGCTGCTGCCAATCAGTTGTTCATGATGGCCAATGATTTCGGGCTTGATTTTGAACGAATTCGGTCGGCATTGGCGTTTGAATATCCCCGAGCGAAAGATATTCCTCGCGCCGGTTTTGCTGCCGGGCCCTGCTTGTTTAAAGACACGATGCAATTGGCAGCGTTCAACGACAATAAATTTGTTCTCGGACACTCGGCCATGTTGGTAAACGAAGGTATGCCGCTGTACGTCGTGTCAAAAATGGAAGAGCGCTACCCCAATCTCGCCAACATGACCGTGGGAATTTTGGGGATGGCTTTTAAAGCCGAATCTGACGACACACGTTCCAGCCTTTCCTACAAGTTGCGTCGCATTCTTCGATTCAAAGCCGCCAACGTGATTTGCGCCGATCCCTACGTGGTAACCGATCCAAACCTCACCGCGCACGATGCGGTGTTGGCTCAGGCCGACATTTTGGTTATTGGCGCGCCGCATGAGCTCTACCGAGATTTAGTTACCGACAAACCAGTAGTTGACGTGTGGGGTATTACTGGTCGAGGTGTTCGTGTTTAGTCCAATGCTGTGGCCAACTGCTGTTGCGATCGCTGTTTCCGCAACGTTCGAATTGGATACCACGGCTCCTCGGACAGGGACAGTGCTTTCGTGACCCGAGTCCATCGTCGATCGAGTGACCCCGTAATGGCTGGAGAGCTTGGCGTTGCCGGCGGAGCACCTCGCGTGTCTATTGTTGTGACCGTTTACAACGAGGGTGATGCGGTTATTGAATGTTTGGATCGGATCTTTGAAGCGGTGCGTTTGCCGTGTGAAGTTCTCGTGGTGTTTGATACCCCCGAAGATACAACTGCTCCGTTCGCGTATGAATATGCCGAGCGTGATCCTCGGGTGTTGCCCACGCTCAATACCTATGGCCGCGGGCCGGCATTCGCCATTCGCTACGGCATCGATCACGCAACAGCACCGGTCGTGGTTGTCACCATGGCCGACGGCTGCGACGACCCATCCCAAATTGACCCCCTCACTAAATTGGTGGAACGTGGCGTAGTGGTAGCTGCAGCTTCGCGGTATATGCGCGGCGGGCAACAGGTTGGCGGGCCGTGGTTCAAATCTGGGCTGTCGCGACTCGCGGGCAGATCGCTTCACACCTTTGCCCGAGTGGGTACCAACGATGCAACGAACTCGTTTAAGGCTTACGATGCCGATTTTGTGCGGGCCGTCGGCATTGAATCTGATGCTGGATTTGAAGTGGGCTTGGAGCTCGTAGCCAAGGCTCGAAGGTATCGCCAACCCGTTGCTGAGCTGCCCACCATCTGGCTGGATCGTGCCTTTGGGGTCTCTAATTTCAAACTGGCCAAATGGCTACCCAAATATATGCGCTGGTACGCATTCGCCTTCGGCCCAAAACTTACCCTCCCTTCCTCTCCCGCGGTCCCCGTAAAGAAGTCTTTAGAAAGTACGTATACAGATGTCTGATGAATTGAAAGTTCTTGTTACCGGATCAGCCGGCTTTATTGGTGGGTACATCGTGGAAGAACTGCTTTCCCGCGGCCACATTGTGGTGGGGATCGACAACTACTCAAAGTACGGCAAGGTCACAAAAAGCTACGACGATCATCCGAACTACCAATTCCATGAAGGTGATTGCACCGATGTGGCCCTCATGACGGAGCTCGCTTCGGATTGTGATCACTTCATCGCCGGAGCCGCACTCATCGGTGGCATTTCGTATTTTCATGCGTACGCCTATGATCTTCTCGCTACCAACGAACGCATCATGGCCGCCTCGTGCGACGCAGCGTTGAAAGCGTTCGCCGGTGGCAAGGGCCGTTTAAAGAAGGTCACGTATATGTCGTCGTCGATGGTGTTTGAATCGAGCGAGCACTGGCCAAGCGTTGAGGGTGACGAGCGCCGAATCTCGCCTCCATTGTCATCGTATGGTTTTCAAAAGTTGGCCGTTGAATACTTTGCTCTGGCGGCATGGGAGCAGTACAAATTGCCGTACACGATTATCCGTCCGTTCAACGCCGTAGGTATCGGAGAATCACGAGCCCGTGGTGAAACCGAAGTGCTCTCTGGCGACGTGAAGTTGGCCATGAGCCACGTAGTTCCCGATCTGATTCAAAAGATCATCAAGGGCCAAGACCCGTTACATATTCTCGGCGAAGGTAACCAGATTCGTCACTACACCTACGGTGCCGATCTGGCACGCGGTATCGCCTTGGCTGTAGAGAGTCCCGCTGCGTTAAATGACGATTTCAATCTTTCCACCGCCGAGGGAACTTCAGTTCTTGCCCTGGCCGAAATGATTTGGAACAAGATTCACAACCCCAATGGTGCCGATGCGCCCGATGCGAAACCGTTCCGTTACGTGAGCGATGAAGCCTACGAATACGACGTACAAATGCGCGTACCCTCAGTGGTGAAAGCCAAGGAAGTACTGGGTTTTGAAGCCACCACAAAACTGTCTGACATGATCGACATCGTGATCCCCTGGATTTCTGATGCCGTGAAGGCCGGAACGATTTAGCCAATGGAATCCGGGTCTCCCGGCTGGTGGTCGCCAAGTCGCTATCGGATCGCGCTTGGCGCGCTGTTGGTAGGCGCTTGGGTGGCCCTTATGTTGCTGGCCACCAACACCAACCAATGGTTCTTTGCCGACGAGTGGGAGTTTATTGCCCGTCGGAGTAGGCCGGCTGGATTGGGCGACACGATCCGGATGTATCTCCGTCCGCATAACGAACACTGGTCAACTCTGCCACTACTGGTATATCGCGCCATCTTCGGTGTAGTTGGGCTCAAGGCGTACTGGCCTTATCTGATTGTGCATCTCGCTACCCATGTTGCCTTGGGCCTCTTACTGGCCCGACGGTTGCGTAGCGATCGTGCCCGAATTCCCGTGGTGCTGTTCACGACGGCCATCTTTCTGTTCTTGGGAGCGGGTTCCGAAAACATTTTGTGGGCTTTTCAAACCGCCTGGATTGCTGCCGTTTCGGTTTGCTTGATTGGCCTCGAAATCGTCGATCGAGCTGCTCGTACCGGAACACTTGGTAAGCGCGCTGTTGGTTTGCTTTGGCTGGTAGGAATCGCCGCGTTGATGTGCGCAGGAACTGGCGTTTCTTCGGTGGTGGGGATTTGCCTATCGGTGCTGTTGCGTTTCGGTTGGCGCAAAGCACTGCTGGTGGGCAGCGTGCCGGGGGTAATCATGGCGGCCTGGCTCATGAGTTTTGGTCGTGACAATTCGAGTGAACCCGTTTCATGGGGATACTCGCCGTACCGCGTGGGCGGATACGCCTGGCGTGCGCTGG
>JAYUVJ010000380.1:0-3086 GCA_043754155.1 Acidimicrobiia bacterium | reverse complement strand
CACCGAGGTGCGAATTCGAAGTTCAGTTTTTTTGACGCGAATCTCCACTTGCATCGTCGTTCGCCCGCACTTCACAGACCGCACTATTCGCGTTTCTCGATCGGTTGACCGAACCGAAGTTGCTTTGGGAATTACGGAGGGAAGGACCGGAGCAGGCAATTTCCCGCTTGGCGAAAGGGTTGGGAGAGTTCCAGGTTTGGTGACTTGGGGCGTGGGCACCGTAGCGGTAATGCTCGGTCCTTGGGGGTTGGTCGCCGATGGTGGGGACGCGGTTGGCGTAGGGTTCGGGTTGGGAATTGTGGTACGCGCCGAAGTGGTTGGCGGGATCGAGGAAACTTCCACTTGCTGCGTAGTAACCGAAGCTTCGTCTTCAATCGTGCTTGATGAACCGCCCTTTCCCGAACTTCCGCTACCGGAACTGCCGGAACTTCCTGAACTGCCGGAACTGCCGGAACTGCCGGAAGTAATGGAAGCACCGGAACCAGAGCCAGTGTTCGTTGACCCCTTATTGGATGCCGCCGCTGGTTTTATCGTCGTCGTCCCCAAGAAGGCAACGACCACGAGCGCGAACAAAAGCGAAGCGCATCTGTGAAGAAACCAACCCCGATTCTCTAGGGTTAACCGGCGTTGCGTGTCAATCATGGCTCACCCTGTGATCGCTCAAACCAACGAGCTGCCTGGGTTCGATTCTGCACGCCGATACGACGAAAAATAGACGTAAGGTGCGCCTTCACCGTTGCTTCGGTAATGGCAAGTTTTCGGCCGATCTGCTTGTTCGGCATGCCTTTAGCTACAAGTTCTAGTGTTTCAAGTTCTCGTGGGCTAAGCACAGGCTCGGGCGAAGCCTCAGCACGAACCAACGTCATAGCAACCTTTGGGGCCAACGGAGCCTCCCCACGCGCCGCAGCACGAATGGCCGACTCCAATTCCGAAGGCGTAGCGTCTTTGAGCTGATAGCCAATTGCTCCGGCCGCAAGTGCGCTCTGAATGCGATGACGATCAGAAAACGAAGTGAGAACAACTACGCATGTCGACGGGGCCGCAGCCATGATTTGGCGTGTCGCTTCAATGCCGTCAACTATGGGCATCTGGAGGTCCATCAGCACGATATGTGGACGATGTGCAAGAACGGCTTCCACGGCGCCGGCTCCACCTTCTACGGTGGCAACAACGCGAATGCCAGGAAACGTCGACACTAAGCGTTCGAGCCCGGCCAACACAATGTTGTGATCGTCGCACAGCATCACGTCAATCATGGGGTCTGCTGGTAATTCAGCCGTTTGTGACTCAGCCGTTTGTGACTCAGCCTTTTGTAACCGGGCTGTTTGTGGTTCAGTTGGTTGTGACTCGTTTTCGGTTGTCCCAATTACGTCGCCGGGCTCGGCGGTGGCACCCTTTGCAAATACTTCACCTATTGCGGTCATCGTGGAACCTCCAAGGTCGCGACGGTGCCAAGCCCGGGTTGCGAATCGATCGTAAGCGTGCCACCGAGCCGTTTTGCTAGGGCCGCTTGCAGCTCGAGCCCGAGATGACCACCAGCTCGTTGCTCTGCACGCTTATCAGAACTAAAGCCGATTCCATTGTCGGTCACTACCAGCCGGACTCCGTGTTTAGTTTGAGAACCAGCAATGGCTACGGCACTGGCATTGGCGTGCTCGTCGACATTGCGGAGAAGCTCTTGGGCTATTCGGTACATCAACGCCGATTGATCTGGCTCGATACCTTCCAGCTTGAGATCAACGTCAACATCTACTCCACGATCGCGAAGTGGCTGCACGAGTGTTTCGATTCCGGCATCGATACCTAAAGCATCAATCGCTGGTGGGTGAAGGTCAACGAGGGAAGAACGCAAAGCGCGCATAGTAGTTCGGGCAATCGCAGCCGTTCGATCGAAGGTATCGCGGATCGACCCAGGTAAGGCATTTGCCGAAGCAGCAGAGAGTTCGAAGGTAAGTGCGGCGAGATCCTGTACGGGCCCATCGTGAAGATCTGCAGCGATTCGCTCGCGCTCTCGAGACGATGCGGTGACGGCTTGTTCTAGCAACTGCACTTGTTCTGCTTCGGCCGATCGAACCCTTCGGGCGAGGGATCGGGCTAAGGGAAGCTGCGTTAGCCAAAGCAGAGCCAAGCCGAGCAGGAGTGGGATCGCAAGCTGGCGCACGAGGCGATTGGCGTTGCCTACCACGGAGTCGTATCGCTCGTATTGTTCGTATACAAGGGGTGTTCCGTCGGGGGTTCGCACCGGCATGTACACCTCCAGCAGTCGTCCAGAATTGCGTTCGAACTCGTTTTCTGGAGTGCTCAGGCTTGCTTCTTCAGATCGGGTAAGCCCGGTGCGAATAGCGTCTTGGTGGTCATCTTTGGGCGGAAACTTTCTTCCTACCAATCGTGGTTCATCGGAGTACACGATGCGGCCATCCTGGGTCCAAAGCTTTACTCTCAGCACCCGCTCTGAAAGTACTCTCGAAAGTACCAAGTCATCAAGAACTAAGCGCGCATTGATTGCGTCGTTGGTTTCAGGCTTTAGGAGTGCGGTCAGCAATGCCGGTTCCACGATTCCGCGTCCAGCAAGCCTGGCGCGATCTTGCGCTGATCGAAGAGCTTCTTGAGTGCTGATACGCGAGACGGCGAACAAGATAAGTGCCCCAAGTGCCATTACAGCTAGGAGCCCCGCTACCCCGAACCGTGTCACAGCAACGGTGACACTGGTCCGGCGGCGGGTCATGGACGGTTACTTTAGTTCTTTGGGGTTCGGTTGGCCTAGGCCCGGCCGCCACGCCCGCGACCACGTCCACGATTTAGGGCCTGACCTACGGGCTTCGATGTGGTGGGTGCCGCTGGCTTTACCGATGAACTCGGAGTTGAGCTCACCGTCGAGTTGGTGGTGCTCGACGTCGCAGTTGTGTTAGTTGTGTTGGTTGTGTTGCTCGTGCTGGAGGGCACGCTGGCTGAGGAGCGGTTGCGCGAATCGTCGTTGAGGTCATGGTTTGGTCCATCTTCGGATTCACCTCGATCTTCAATGCTGTTGCTCGTGCTGGAGGGCACGCTGGAGTTGCCCGTCACGCTGGAGTTGCTGGTGACGCTGG
>JAYUVJ010000379.1:0-10979 GCA_043754155.1 Acidimicrobiia bacterium | reverse complement strand
TCAACTCTGTTTGGCGCAAGTTCAACTAAATGTGATTCAGTCAATCCAAATGCATTCACCGGCTCGGGTAAGGGAGAGTTCGCGACAAGATAGGTTCATGTCTTCTTTTCCGGTCCTTCCTCTTGCGCAAATCGCCAATGCAGTGCTGGCCATGAGCGATTCGGAACGAGCAAAGGCTTGCTTGGGTCGAGTGATGCACGTGACGGGGTTCGGTGGCCGCAGGGATGGTGAGGCGATCGTGGTGTCTCCTAATCCTAAGCGCGCAGGTGAATTCTCTGTTTTCGGCACCATCCTGGGTGGAAGTGCCGATGCGTTGATAATTGAGGCGGTCGAACGCGCTGGAGGCCTGTCGGGTAAAGCGAGCCGTGGCGCTACTACCGTAAGTGCGCCTATTGGTGATGGTGAAGCGGTGGCGGCTGGGTTGGCTTGTGGTGGGACTGTTGAAATTTTGCTGGAGCCGTTGGAGCTTGTTCCCTTGTTTTTCTGGGAAGCGATCGTTTCGCGGGCCAGGGTTGGGTTGGTATCGGTAGTTCCGAATGTGGGGGAGGCTCGTTCGTTTGAGCCGCAATGCGTTCCGGTCCGTGAGGATTTGCCTATGGCTTTACCTGAAGCTGTGGTCAAGGTAGCGAATGACCAACTTCGAAAAGGAATGGTACGTGCGCAGATCATTGAGGATAGCGGTATGCGGTGGTTCTGTGAGGTGGTGTCGCCGCTTCCTAACGTTGGGGTGATTGGGCTGTCGGGGTTAGCGCTGGCGATCACAAGCCAAGTCGCCTTGCTGGGGTGGACGACGACGGTGATCGATGAGCGTGTCGAGTCGGGTTTGGTGGATTCCCTGGCACTGGCAAGGTCGTTGGGAACTACCGATGCGCTCGTGGTGCTTAGTCACGATCTTGATTCCTCATGCGGTGCTCTCCACGTGGCGGCAACAGAGAGCTTGGGCAGTCCCTACTTGGGGGCTCTTGGGTCTCGTCATACGCAGGCTGCCCGGGCCGAGCGTTTACGCGAAGTGCATGGCTGGTCAGAAGGGGCACTCGCGTCCATCCACGGTCCTGTTGGACTCGATATTGGCTCGCGAACTCCAGAAGAGACAGCGTTGGCCATCGTGGCGGAGATTGTTGCTCATCAAAATCACCGGACAGCGTCGAGCCTAAGCGGCGCGAAGGGCCGTATTTCCGCGAGCTAGTCGTTTCCGGAACCATGCAAACTCTGTTTGGTTTGTTGCGCAGTCCACACAGGCTTGGCGGTGAACTTCTCTCCAGGAAAGATCGGGCCATTGCGGTTTCGTCGCGGGGGACCGTCTCGGCGATAGCTTGGTGGGTATGCGAGTTGTGTTTGCCTCAGCCGAGTTAGCTCCTCTCGTCCGCGTGGGAGGCTTGGCCGAAGCCGCTGGCGGCTTGACCTTTGCCTTGCGTAATGCGGGGGTGAAGGTTGAAGTAGTGGTGCCTGATTACGGTGGCGAAGGTCAGCCGGAGTTGGCTGATGAAGTGATCGAGTACCTCAATGTGGCTGAGTGGGTGGGTGGGGCAACGTCACGCCGCGGCCATCTTGCGGGGTTTGGTGAGATCACGTTGGTGACCGTTCCTGGCATCCAGAGAAGCAACCCCTACGGCGAGCCAGGGTCAGCGGGCTGGCATGATAACGACCGACGGTTCTTCGCCTTTTCGGCTGCGGTCGCCGCCATTGTTGAGGAGAGAGGTGCGGATCTGGTGCACTGTAACGACTGGCATACAGCACCTACGCTGGCCTTCGTTGCCCCGAAGGTAGCCACGGTGTTGAGCCTGCACAATCTGGCCTACCAGGGGCAGTGTCATATCGGGTGGCTTGACGTGCTGGGAGTGCGCGGGGTGGATCGTGCGCAGGCTTACGCTCGCAATGGTGAGTGCAACCCGTTGGCTGGAGGCTTAAAGCTGGCCGACGCGATCGTGGCGGTCAGTCCAAATTATGCCGCGGAGATTATGACTCACGAGCACGCTGCAGGGCTCGACGATGTTTTGAATTCTCGGGTGGGAGCGGTGAAAGGGATCCTCAATGGGATCGATATCGGTGCTTGGTCGCCAGTCACCGATCCTCTGATTCCTGCAAATTACCGTCAACCTGATCTACGAAGTGGAGATTCAACCGGCAAGGCTAAGTGTCGCAGGGCTTTGCGTGACGAGCTTGGTTTGCCACAAGTTGACGGGCCGCTTATTGGTTTTGTGACTCGGCTGGTTGACCAAAAAGGGGTCGATTTTATGATCAAGGCCGCCCGGTATTTGGATGGTATTGATGCGCAGCTAGTGGTGTTGGGTGCCGGCGATGCGGCATTGTCGACATCATTGCGCCAGCTTCAAACGGTTCACCCAGAGCGAGTGGCCTTTCGGGAGGCCTTCGATCTTGGATTAGCGCACCGGATTTTTGCCGGGTGCGATTTGTATGCGATGCCGAGCCGTTTTGAGCCGTGCGGTTTAGCGCAGATGCAAGCAATGGCCTACGGGACGATTCCTGTGGTCACCGATGTAGGTGGCCTGCATGACACGGTTATCGATGCCGACGTCGATCCAGAGCACGGAAATGGTTTCGTAAGTGTGCATATCTCATCTGCAGGTTTAGTGGATGCACTACATCGAGCCACCCGCTCGTGGTTGGTAAAAAAACGTCGTGCGCAAATCATTCGCAATGGCATGTCAACTGATTGGTCATGGGCTGGGCCGGCGAATCAATACGTTGAGTTGTACGCCTCGTTGCTGGCAGCAAAGAAAGCTAAGAAATAGAGGAGAAAAACCGAAAAGTTGGCCGCAGAATCGGCGGAGGGTGCCAAGTTGGGTTTAATGTCACTCTATGGCTGAACCGAAGGTCCTCGTCATGGTGCTCGCTGGTGGAGAAGGTAAGCGCCTTTTCCCCTTAACGGCTGATCGAGCTAAGCCCGCTGTGCCCTTTGGTGGCACGTATCGTCTGGTCGATTTTGTATTGTCTAATTTTGCCAATGCGCGGTACCTGCAGATCGTGGTGCTTACTCAGTACAAGAGCCATAGTCTCGACCGTCATATCTCCGCTACTTGGCGGTTCTCCACTCTGTTGGGAAATTACGTCACCCCGGTACCAGCGCAGATGCGACGTGGCCAACGTTGGTTCGTTGGTTCAGCCGATGCCATCTACCAGAACTTCAATCTGATTGCCGATGAGCAACCAGACATTGTTTGTGTCTTTGGTGCCGATCACATTTACCGTATGGATCCGCGGCAGATGGTGGATCACCATATTGCCGTTGGTGGTGGGGTGACGGTGGCGGGAATTCCAGTTCCCAAAAATGAGGCAACCGATTTTGGGGTTATGGAAGTGGCTGGAACGAAGATTAAGGTGTTCCATGAGAAATCGCCCACACCGCCCACCATGCCTGGCCGTGATGATGTGTGTTTGGCCTCGATGGGTAACTATGTATTCGATACCGATGTTTTGCTTCGAGCAATCGCCGAAGATGCTGCCGATGAAACCTCGATTCACGATCTTGGTTCGAACATAATTCCGAATCTCACCCGAGAAGGTATCGCCAACTTTTACGATTTCGATACCAACGTAATTCCGGGAGACTTCAGCAAAGGTCGTAGCTATTGGCGCGACGTTGGAACCCTTGACGCTTATTACGAAGCCAACATGGACTTGATCTCTCAAGAACCAATGTTCGATCTTTATAATATGAAGTGGCCAGTGTTTACGGGACAATCACCGCTCCCTCCGGCCAAATTGGTTGCTGGCCCCTCGTGGGCTCCTGGTTCTGCCGTTTCGAGTTTGTTGTGCCAAGGTTCGATTATCTCCGGTGGCCATGTGGAACGGTCGGTGATCAGTCAAGGTGTCTATGTCGATGATCACGCCGTGGTGAGCGATTCGATCATTATGCAAGAAGCCGAGATTGGCGCCGGAGCGATCGTGCGGCGCGCCATCGTTGACAAGAACGTGCGGATCCCGCCAGGCATGCAAATTGGTGTCAATCTTGAAGACGATCGTGCGAGGGGGTTCACCATTTCGGACAACGGTGTCGTGGTGATCCCGAAGGGTTACGACTTCAGCTAAGGACAGGTGGAGCGATCAGTAGTTGGAGAATGACAATTTGAGCCGTAGCGTAATGTCGCACCAAATTGGTCGTTGAAGGGAATCGAAGTGACTGTAGAAATTGATCCAAACAAGACCTGTGCCGATCTTGGGATCATTATTTCCGATTGGGAAGCAACCAAGAAGTTCTATTGCGAAACCCTGGGTTTTCAGCATGTGATGGATATGCCATTTCCGTTGGGTGACGGCGGCACGATGCACCGCGTGCAGGCCGGTGATGTCACGTTGAAGCTTTCGCAACACAACGAAATGCCAGCGTCGAGAAATCCTCCAGGCGGTGCTGCGACGGCGATAGGTATTCGGTATTTCACGTTTTGGGTGCGAAATCTCGATGAGGTAGTGGCCAAATGTGCTGCCGGCGGCTACGTCATCGCTGTTCCCATCACCCTTGTGCGTGCCGGTACTCGAATCGCCATTGTGGAAGACCCCGATGGCAACTGGGTCGAGTTCCTCCAGGCCAACTGAACTAAGAGGAAGTCGCTACCGCAAAGACGTTTGATCTCTGGACTATGGGGCTCAGCTAAAAGTTGCCTGCCCAAGCGGTTATGTCGAGAAACAGTTCGCTCCCACCGAATTGGTGGGAGCAAACGTATTTCTGCTTGTTTCCTCTTGAGGCGGAACCCAGAATTGAACTGGGGTACGGGGCTTTGCAGGCCCCTGCATGACCACTCTGCCATTCCGCCAGTGTTGTACTAGCGGAAAAGAGGTTAGTGGAAGATCGTCGCCAGAGAATCCGGATTTGTCGATCTTATTTTTCTGCCCGAGCCGGGAATCGCGATCAAGCGCCACTCCTCGCCTGAGTTAGAGAGTGTGCGTAATTCGTACTTCTTCTTAGCGCCTACTTTGGCGCCACGAGGAGCAAAGAACTTGGTTGACACTCAAATTTGAGGGGAGTCGACATCATGACAAGCTCTCCGTCGAGTGCGACGCCGACCCTGTTACGACGTAGAGCGACCGTGCATGACCCAACGCGCCGGATCTCGACCAACGATGAAGAAGGCGAATTCTTTCGAATCATGGCGATAAAGGCCTTCATCTTTGGGAGTTTGGTTCCTGCACGAAGAATGCGAACATCGAGAACTCCGTCATCTAGAGCCTTGCGCTGAGGGATTGTTCCGGAATCGGAGGTGTAGACACCATTTCCAACCCACAACATCCAAACTCGTTCTTCAACACCGTCGAGTTGAAGGCGAAGTCTGCGGGTGCGGAAAAGCTGAACCGCCGCGGAGAGGAACTTGGCGGCTTTACGGGGCATGAATTGTTCGTATCGCTGACGTCGGGTGAGTAAGTCCACATACCATCCAATACTTGCGGTATTCAGAAACACTTGATCGTTAACGACACCGGTATCCACTCGTTGTGTGCTGGAATTTTCTAAACCAGACGCCACGTCTTCGACAGTGCTAAAACCTGATTGGCGTGCGAAATGGCTGAAGGTTCCTCCAGGTGCCGGCAAGAGCGCTATGTCGGTATTGACAATGTGTTGCGCCACACTTCGACACGTACCATCTCCGCCCCATACCGCTATTACGGTTCGGTCGGGTGCGTCGGCAACTGTTGGGGCAATTTCATCGAGTTCAAGGCGTTCAAATCCATCAAATACTTCGGGTGGACTGTGCCCAGCGCCAGCCTTCGCGTTTGCAACTAAAAAGGTTTTGCCCGTAAAGATTTGATTGTTCATTGGAGTCATTCGTTACGGTTAGTGGGCGGCGCTAGCACTTGCTGTCCGGGAATCTCACCTCGATCGGCGATGGCCCGAATGACTTTATAAACGCCCACAAGCGGAGTGAGGAGCAGAGCGCCAAGCATGCCAGCGGCCGCGGCGCCAACTAGTGCAGCCAAAAGAGATGAGACGGGAGAGATATCGACCGCTCGACTAATGATTTTAGGTCCAATGACATGATTTTCAAGAAATTGGTAAAACACAAAGATGACACCGGCTACGGCGGCCTGCACGGGACCAACGGTGAAGGCCAACATGACGAGGGGCGCGCCGCCCAGCAGCCCCCCAATTTGTGGAAGGAAGTTGGTAAGAAATGCCCATCCAGCTAACGCCGGAGCGAGCGGAACCCGCAGTGACAATGCGGTGACCAGCACCACCAAAGCATCGAGGGCTGCAATTACCGCTGCTCCGGCTAAATATCCACCCAAAGCTTCGTGCGAGATTGAGACAAACGTACCGAACTGACGTCGGTACCGCACCGGGATACGTTTTCGTAGTTCAGCGATGATTCGTGGCCCATCGATTAGGAGCGCCAAGGTAAGGATCAGTATCCAAAAAAAGTCGCCGAACCGCGCGCCAATTGAAGGTAACAGTCTGCTGTTTTCACCGTTGGTCGAGACCAGTTCCGGGAGTTGTTCCAATTGGATTTTTACCCAGTCGGCGGCGTGACGGTCGCGCAGCACCGGGCCGATTAGTGGTGCAGTTTCAAAACTGGCCACGGCACGAGGCAACTCGTCGTTAAGTGATGCGTTATTTCGGGAACCACCTTGGGCTCCCAGGAAAACGACCCCAGCAATCGAGAGCATAAATAGCGAAACTACGAAGGTGGCCACCGCGGGCCGGGGAATGCGAGGGGCTCGTCGGAGCAACATTGCGACTGGTCGATCAAAACCGACGCCCAGTAGCAAGCTTACGAAGAGCCATGCGCTAAACACGCCCAAGCTGCCGAGGATGGTCCAAGCAATTGTCGCCGCAGCGCATGTGGATGCCATAACCACGACGCCTCGGCGAGTCAAGATAGAACGCCACCATTCTTCTTTGCCGTCGACACCAAACAGCGGTGATCGATCAATTGCTACCGGTTCCGGTTGTTCGGCCGACGGGCTCGACGCAAAGGCAGATATGAACGCCACCGCAGCGTAGGCGATCACCAGTCCTGCGGTGCCGGCGATCGCGTAGCCAACGGCGAAAGCGAGGACCCACGTAGCTGGGCCCGGCTGCGTTTGCGCATGCTTACGCACGAATCGGCGCGCCGCCGAACCTAGCAGGGCAAGAAGAAGGGCCACCAATAGCGCCACAACCTCAGGAACCGGTGTTTGAAGGAGGGCGACACCGACCAGGGGAGCAAATCCTATTGTTGTTCCAACGGTTGCAACCGGTGCCCAAAGACCTGCCCACGCTCCAAGTAACAAACCTCCCGGGATTCCCATAGCCCAACAAGCGATAGCCACGACCGTTCCGAAAACCAGTGACAAGAGAACCGAACCCCGAAATGTGGTGCCTGCTTTGGCGTCGATGCAATTCCAGCGGTCCCGGATCGCCTTGCGCCTAGCCCGCGGCCATGCAGCGATAATGCGGTCTACAGCGGAGGAACCCGTGCCTTGAAGGAACGCGCTAATGATGATGACGACGAACAGGTCTCCGAAGGCCGAATTGAGCCCACCCGGTGTCCCCTCGCCAGCCACGACGGTCGTGCCGGTTCGCGAGAGCGATTCACTGATGGCTTTTTGAGCGTTGACGCTGCGCACGATGCGGGCGGGAAGGCTGCCGGGCTTAAGACTCTCAATGGCGTTGTTTAGAACGCTGGCTAAGCGCTCCGCTTGACTGGCGATGTCGTTGGCAACCGCAAGAGCCACGCCAACGATCACTGCAAAGGTCAGTAGCGGCACCACCACAGCGGCGACTCCGTTCCCAACCGTCCGACGTAGTGCGTGCCGTAGGGGGTTAGTGAGATATGACAACACAATGGCCAAGGTGAGTAAGCCAAGTACGTGCGAAAGCCGCGCAGTGGTTCGGACGACGGTGATGAGAAGGAACACAACACCTACGAGCGCTGCCAGGTCGACAAGATGCTCCCGCCGCAGAACACGTTCCGCCGACTCAATTGGGAGAGAATCAGGGTGACTTTCCTTATCTGTCAATGGCATGGAATCGTTCACTTCAGAGTCTTAGAGGAGATCATCAAAACCATTAGCGTGCCTGTACCCAGAAACTGATCCTTCAAACGAATGCGCAATAAAATTGCCGACCGCTTTTGTCCTGATGCTTTGAATTTCGGTGCACAATGAGGTTTGTGCAATTGATTTGCGTGGAGTGTTAGTCGAAGAAATTATGTTCCGTTCTCGCACTTTGTTCCGATCTTGCTAGTTGTCATACCATTATTGGCGGTCTGGTCTTGGTCTTGGTCTGGTTTTGGTTTGGCTGGTTGGTTAAATAATGGTTTGGCGATTAACGCACCTGCAAACCGATGCCGCAAGCGCTACGGTTAGTTGCCTACGGAGACACGCAAGAGGGTAATTTGATCGCACAGTTGGAATTCGACGATCCGGATTTGCTCTTAAAGCTCGAAACGCATTGCGAGTATGACGATCTGCCTTTTGGGCTGATCGTGATGGACAGGTCTGGCGAAGTGACTGCCTACAACCGCTGGGAATCAGAGCGAGCGGGGTTAAGTGTGGACAAAGTGGTAGGCAGAAACTTTTTTACCAGCGTGGGTCCGTGCACGGATAATCGGCTGATCGCTGGCCGATTTCGCGAGGAGCCTGACCTCGACGAGTTTTTGGATTTCACGTTCAGTTTACGGATGATGCTTTCGCCTGTGAGATTGAGGCTGCTTGCCAAGAGGGCTTCCACACTCCAGTACCTGGCCGTCGTTCAACGTGACCTGACGAACGAACAAGAAAGTGTTTCGTAAATGGCCGACGATCTGCCTGAATTGACGGAACAGTCTTTGTTGCAGTTTCTCTACCTATGCCCGATCGGGCTTGTGGAGTTCACCGATGTAGGTTCGATTGTTCATGTCAATCCCAAAGCAGTGACATTGCTCAGTTTGTGTCTTGGTCAAAATCCTTTCGAGAACGTTTTTGATGCTCTTTCGTTGGTGTGGCCCGAACTCTTCGAGCTAATTGCTAAGAGCGCCGGCAATCATGGAGCGCTCGCACAGGACCACCGAATACGTTCTCGCGCTGGTCCTATTGAATCGGGCCGCGGAATCCCAAATCGAACCGTGCTTTCTCTCAACGTGGTGCGAGTTGGGCCCAACCAAAATATGTTGACCCTCGCCGACGTTTCTGAGGCCGATCTTGCCGACGAGATTCTCCGTAGCAGCGAAAATCGATTCCGGCAGTTGTTCGACCAAGCAATCGACGGGATCTTTCTCCTCAATAGCGATGGTCAGTTTGTAGACGTCAATCCTGCAGCCTGCGAATTGCTTGGTTACGACAAGACCGAACTCATGGCGTTGGAGCTCGCCGACTTGTTGAGTGGTGATGAACTGGTCAGGGGGCTTACCCTCACTAATTCCCTGGGTTATTCCTCAAACGACCGGGGGCTCTGGACGCTCCGGCGCAAGGACCGGTCGTACTTTATTGTCGACGCGGCTGTCCGCCGACGCTCCGACGGTTTGCTGCAGGGCGTCGTTCGTGATGTGACGGAGTTGCGAACCGCTCAAGCACTCGTCGAACAACACCAACGAATCGCGATGCAACAGCAAAGGCTTCGCGAGACGTTGATCATGACTGCTCCCGTGGGCATTGCACTATTCGATGCCAATTTCGTTTGCCTGGAGATCAACGACGTTATGGCTCGCTACAACGGTGTTTCCCCGGAGGAAACGATCGGGCGTACACCGGCGAACTATCTACCTTCGCTCTGGCCGAGCCTTGAGCAGCCTTTTAGGCAGGCGTTGCTCGGGCCAGTTCACAACGTGGAAATATCAGGTTATACGCCTGCTAAACCGTTGGTCCGACGCTGGTGGTTAAGCAGTTTTAATCAAATCCTGTTACCCGAAAACGAACAGGGATTCGCCCTAATTACGATAGATATAACCGAGCGTAAGCAAGCAGAGCTTGCCCTACTGGAGCAACAGAACCAACTGTGGTCGGTGTTCACCTCTATCGATGAGGGGTTTTGTCTTTGCGAGGCCACATTCGATGATGAGGATCGCCCAGTCAATTGGCTCTACCTGGCGGTTAATCCGCAGTTTGAAGAAATGAGCGGAATTTCCGACCCGGTTGGAAAAACGATTTTGGAGCTGGTGCCAGATTTTGAGCTTGAGTGGATCGTCAAGTTCGGAAATCTGTCTAGGAACGGAGGGGTGCTTCGGTTCGAGCAGGGATCTCGAGCGTTAGACCGTTGGTTCGATGTTTTTGCTACATCGGTTGGTATCCCAGGCCGATTTGCCGTGGTGTTTAAAGATCAAACTCAAAAGCGCAACGCAGATGCGGCGATTGTTCAACAAGCACAATTCAATGCCTTTCGGGCGGAGTTCACCGACTCGCTCCTTGGATTGGATGAACGAACACAGCTGGAATCGCGGGCTACAGAAATGCTTGGCCGATTCTTACAAGCGGATCGAGTGAACTACATCGAAGTCGACGATGAGCTCGACCTGGGCATCGTACGCAACGAATACCTCAAAGATACAAATGCGCAACCCATGTTGGGCCGGGCGATCTTGAACGATTTTGGACCCGAGATACTCGCCGATATCGGTGTTGGTCGAATCGTACTAGTAAAGGATGTTTTGACCGACGATCGGTTGAACGGGCCTGGCCGCCAAACGTTTCGTGAGATCGGAGCCCGATCCTTTTTAGTAGCTCCGCTCGTCCGAATGGGTAGAACGGAAGGAGCTTTCGTCGTGCAGTTCGTTGATGGCCATTTCTGGTCAGATCAAGAAGTTGCTCTCGTGGATGAAGTGGCTCAGCGGACATTGGCAGCGGTCGACCAAATGCTCGCCACGATTCGGTTGGTCCGTAAGCAGGCGCGAAGCGATGCAGTGGGACGGGTGCTCGTCGAATTAGAGCTCCTCGGCACAATCGAGGAACAGGCTCGGAGCATCGTCGAAATGTTGATTGCCGACTTCGCCGACTACGCCACCTTCGAAGTGCCAGGGGCGGTCGAACCCGTAATCGCGCTAGCCCACGTAGACCCAGAGATGCTCCCTGTT
>JAYUVJ010000378.1:0-2181 GCA_043754155.1 Acidimicrobiia bacterium | reverse complement strand
AGCGTCCGAAGCGCAAGAGCACCCATCAAAAAATAGCGACCTATTTTGTTGCAATCCTCTGACGACAAATAGACTCGGGTCGCTGTAACGCCACCAAGGTCGCTGCGCACAACCACAGATGCCAACTGCGACAAGTTGTCATCAGAGCTGAGGGAACCAGTGTTTTTCGCATTTACAGAGGATCAAGAGCTGCTTCGGAGCACAACGCAGCGATTCCTCGAACAACGGTCGTCTCTAGCAACGCTTCGTAAGCACATCGAAACACCGGCGACCGTGGAACGGGCAGTGTGGGCAGAAGGTGCAGCACTGGGTTGGACCGCCATGTTGATTCCTGAAGCTCATGATGGCGGTTGCGTTACCCCGCAGCCCATCGTTGATTTGGCCGGACTTGCCGAAGAGCTTGGTCGCTGCCTATATCCGGGTCCCGTCCTGGAAACCAACGTCGTTGCGTCAGTGCTCGTCAGCGCCGGAACGCCCGAACAACAGGCACGCTTCCTTCCGGGCATTGCCCGTGGCGAGACGATGGCCACCTGGTGCCTCAGCGGCAATGGTTCGACCGAACCTGGAGCAGTGGAAGTAACCGCAACACCCGCCGAAGGTTCGATCACACTGACAGGCCGAGCCTGTTTTGTTCGAGAGGCCCAACTTTGTGATGTGGCCCTTGTCCACGCCCACGGACCTGCCGGGCCAGTACTTGCCCTGTTGACGCTTCCGTCCGATGGCGTCTCTATTCGGGTATTGCACAGTCTTGATGTCACCCGCCGCATGCACGAAGTCACCTTTGAAAATGTGTTGATCGATGCCAAAGACCTTTTGGCCGCAGATGACGTTCAGGCCATCAACGCGGTTACTAAGCGAGCATTGCAATTGGCGACGGTCATTCAAGCGGCGGAGTGTGTCGGGGCGGCCGAGCATCTGATGGAAGTGACCGTAGCCTACCTGAAGGACCGGGTGCAGTTCGGGCGAACCATCGGAAGCTTCCACGCCATCAAACACCGCCTTGCCGATCTTACCGTTACCCTCGAATCTATACGGGCCGCAGCACGTTACGCCGCAATGGCCCTCGCCGACAGCCAAGTTGATTGCGATCGGGCGGTAGCCGCCGCGGGATCCTATGTACGCGAAGCATTTGCCCATCTTTGTGGCGAATCACTCCAACTCCATGGGGGCATCGGATTCACTTGGGAACACGATGTTCATCTCTTCCTCCGGCGATCAAAAACCGATATTGGCCTCTACGGAGAACCGTATGTTCACAGAGAATATTTGGCCACGTTGCTCGAATCCGCCATTGATCGCGCCTCAACTCCTTCCTCGGATACTGGGATCTCCACTCATGACCCTTCAAGGACTGGTAACTCGTCGACCGACAGTTCACCGACTGTTAGCTCAACGACTAGTAACGCAACGTCAGAGTGTTCGAACGCCGACGATTCCACAGCAGATATCTCAAACGCAGGAGTTCGCTAATGGACGTCGTCATACCCGAGATCCCCGTAAGTTACGACAGCTATCGCCTTGAGCTTCAGGCCTTCATCGCCGAGCACAAGCCAAACCTCGAATGGAAGCCCGGTGTTGGCCTTCGCACTCCAGAACTTGCTAGCGATGTCGACGCATTAAAGATGTGGGTTCGCAAACTTCATGAGGCCGGATACATCGTGGTCCGGCACATGCCCACAACACTTGACCAATTTCAAAAGCGCATCCTCAGCGAGGAACTAGCAGCTTCAGGAATGATGTCGTCGCTTGGAAATGCCTTGGTCGCCGGCGCCATTGCTACCTTTGGCACGCCCGAACAACAAGCAGAGTTCCTACCCAAGATTGCGACGGGCGAACACATTTGGACGCAGCTGTTCTCCGAGCCCGATGCGGGCAGTGATCTCACGTCGCTCAAAATGAAGGGCGTTCTCGACGGCGACTGTTACGTGGTAACAGGCCAGAAAGTGTGGAGCACCTGGGCCCAGTTTGCCGACTATGGATACCTCTTGGTGCGTACCGAAACCGCACCCGGTCCCGCTGGCATCAGTGCGTTCATTCTCGACATGAAACTCCCCGGCGTAACCATTCGCCCTCTGCGTGAAATCACAGGCACCACCGATTTCAATGAAGTGTTTCTCGACGAAGTTCGCATCCCCGTAGCCAACATGATCGGCGGTCCAGGCCAGGGTTGGAAGGTCGCGA
>JAYUVJ010000377.1:0-2064 GCA_043754155.1 Acidimicrobiia bacterium | reverse complement strand
CCGCGCAATGACTCCTCGGTACCCACCGAAATCTCAAAGCCCCAGGCATCGTGCTTCTTTAGACCTACGCCAGCCCCGTAGTTCCCGTCATCGTCCCAGGCGATCAACACGTCACCGTTAAACGGCTTAAGCCATTCAGGAACACGGGGATCATCGGTAGGAACCCAATCGCCAACATCGTCACCCGGCGTGGGATCGAGACTCCAGCGAAAGTACCCGCCACCAAACTGACCACTCCTACCCAAAACGCCAGACACCACCGCTTTGTGCTCATTTAGCAAAGCGAGATCTTCGTCGACGGAATTGCCGCGAACAATCTCCGCGAGGCCTCGTGCGGCCGAAGGCGGAACTGAGAGCACGGCACCGGTGGGAGAACTTACGCCCAGAACATCGCGTATATCTCCATCCCAGCCAGGTTCAACCCGATGATGAGATCCAACAACCGTGATCCCATTGTTTTGCGAAGGCCATAGACCCAACCAATTTGAGAGGTGTTCAACGAGCAACTGCGGCGCTTCCATCACCCCTCAACCTAGCTTGCCAACTGAGCGCTTCCCATTTGTGGATCGGGATGGATGTGAGGCACAGCCGGTCAGGTGACACGAGTTTCACCGTTGGGCCACAGATGGGATAGGTCATAGGAACTAAATCCCGATTATCCGGAGTAAATTTGGTCCTGGGTCTTGAGTTCGAACGTGAAGCAGTGTTCACTGTCAGTGACATATTCGTGTTCCAGTTTGAAACGTAAAAGAGTCTTAGATGAATTTCACTTCCAAGTACGTTCCGCACAGTTCGCAAACCATGTCCTCGACACGAAGGCAACTTTGGTTGGCTGCAGCCGTGACCCTCGCGGTAACCGGCGCGCTTCTGGTGGGAACGGTTGGCACTTCCCGGCGAAGTGAGGCGGCACCCATGCCCAATGGCATGATTTCGTTGACCTTCGACGACGGTTGGGCAACGCAGATCTCCAACGCCCGCCCAGAAATGAACTCGCGTGGATTCAAGGGCACTTACGCCGTGCTGTCTCAAGCACTTCGAGAAAGTTGGGCCACGGTTTTTCCCCTGGCCGATGCTCAGTTATTGCAAAGCGAAGGCAACGAAATTGCTTCGCACACCGTTGATCATGCCGACCTAACTACGTTGAACGATGCCGCAATGGCCGCGGAAATACGCGATGCCAAGACCTACATCTCCGCAAACTTTGGTGGAACAGTTCCCACCTTTGTTTCTCCCTACGGTAAATACAACCCGAAGGTGCTTGCAGAAATTCGCGCCAATCACAAGTGGCATCGCACCGTTACCCCCGGCTTGATTTCCACCGAAAGCTTCACCGATCAACTTCCGTCCTACGACATCCACACAGGCGTTCCTGTGGCCGAAGTGAAGGCCATCATCGACACTGCCATAGCCCAGAAGAAGTGGGGGATCCTTACCTTCCATGAAATTGTCGACGCTGGAGCTAGTAGTGGAACGCAGCTCAACAAAGCGGATTTCGTTGCCATTTTGAACTATGTGAAATCCAGCGGAATCGAAGTAGTTACGATCGACCAAGGTGCAAAACGCCTGAGCGGGCAACTCAGTGACATCACTCCCGGAATCACCGTTTACGACGATTACCTGCGAGGCTTTAACGACTGGAGTTGGGCCACCCGGAACCTCACCAACGAAGCCCCGGTTCATACTGGTTCATCATCGATAAGCGTGCTTTTGAATGCCTATTCAGCAGCCCGTTTTCACAACTTCACGCCGCTCTCGATTGCAGGTTTTGGGTCTCTGGAATTTTGGATGCACGGTGGTCCTACGGGTGGGCAAAACGCCGCCGTAGTGCTTCGCAACGGAGCCACGATTGTTGGACAGGAGACGATTACCTCGGCTCTCAGCGGAAGTGTTCCGGCAAATGTCTGGACGAAAGTGGTCATGCCGTTCTCCGCTATGGGTGTCGCTGCGGGAGCCACCATCGACGAAGTTTCTTTCGAAGACTCCACGGGAATCAACCAGCCCCTCGCCTATCTTGACGACATCCGAATTGTGCCCGGTGGAGTGTCCCCAGTCCCCTCCACTGTT
>JAYUVJ010000376.1:0-7338 GCA_043754155.1 Acidimicrobiia bacterium | reverse complement strand
TTCCGCTGAGCAAACTCCGCCGTTCGTCCGACAAAAGCACTAGGTTAGTTTGAGCGCAGATTCGTCACACAACACGCGCAGCAGACACTTCACTTTCTGGTTGCGGCTCCTTCGACCCGTAAATAACCGTCAATTCACACAACACGCGCAGCAGACAATTCACTTGCTGGTTTCCGAAGACGGGGACCGAACAGTCAATCGATCACCATACCTTCAAGCAGCTGGTCACTCTAACTTCCGGTATCCGAAGACGACAGAACGTAACGATCCGAGTATGACCGAAGACGGCGCGATGGAACCGGCGTGTGAAGCGGTTGAACGGAAGACAACTCTCAACAAGTCAGTTCCTTATCAACACTTCCAATACGACTGGCTAAGGGGATCGTTACAACCTCCGAAATACTTGCGTTTGAACTTGAAGAAATCCTGGAAAGTTGTTGCTGGCCTCGTCTGAGCAGGTCACGGTTCTCGGTCGGACCATGATTTCTGGGGGTCGGACCTTGTCGTCGTTGCGTTGAAGTAGCTGGAAAGAAGCCATAGCAGCGATTGAAAGTTGTTTCACGTGGAACAATTCTGCTTAAACAGACGGGGTTTTGATGTGGGTCCAGTCAGAAGAGAGGTCGCTTCTCCGGAATACCAACACGTCGCGGGAACTTAAGGGGAGTCGCGGCTGCCTTTTCGGCCACAAAGAATCTGTGAACGTCATTCAGACTAGAGACCCGACGCAGTCCAACTTGGGAAATTCCATCCTCAGGCCAACGATCAACCTGCTCGGGCGGCTCGCTAACGACGAACAGGCCGCCCAACAGAAGGAGAGGGGCACCGCATTCAGCCGTAACGGGTGGAACGGCGAAACCTCGGGCAAGGAGTCCATCGAATCGCTCCCGATAGTGCGGATTCTGTCCCGTGAGTTCTGCCCTCTCGCATCGAATCTCTATTCGATCGGCAATACCCAGGGTCTCCACACAGGCGGCCAAGAATTCCGTACGTCGCACATTTACATCGAGATAGAGCCAGTTGGACTGCGGCAGCGCTAGTGCAGCCACGAGGCCGGGAAGGCCCCCTCCAGCTCCGAGGTCGACGAATGATTTGCCTGGGTCACTTAGCTCGGGACGAAACGTGATCAGAGCTTCAACAAAGCCAAGGGCATGGGCAATATGAGGTGCAATGGGGCCAGGGCCGAGAAAGCCAAACGCCCTCGACTGATCCAGTGAGGGCGTTATAAGCTCGGTGAAGAGCTCAACGTTGACCTTGAGCGTCATTTGTGTACGGTTGAAAAGCGGAAGGGAATCCCTACGAAGGAAGAAGAACGACGCGACGGTTTGGCTCTTCGCCTTCCGAACTTGACCGAACACCTTCGACACCATTAATGGCGTCGTGCACAATCTTGCGGTCTGCTGGGGACATCGCTTCCATGGAGCGAACCTCACCCGTTTCGATCACCTGGGAAGCAACCTGTTGGGCAAAGTTTTCGAGAGCAATTCTTCTACGCTCGCGGTAGCCGGCGATGTCAAGCAGTATTCGCCCACTGTCCGTTGGAATTCCATAATGGATGATGGTGCGAAGCAGATCTTGAATCGCGACCAGCGTCAAGGCCTTCGGTCCAATCAACACGCCAAGATCGGTTCCCGAAATTTTAAACTCTGTATGCCCGTCGCTTACTACCGAAGACGATACCGTTGCTTCGAGATCGAAGGAATCAAGCAGCCCTTCCAAAAACTCTGTGCCGACTCGGTGCACTTCCGGATCTGTGGGCTGACCAGCAACAATTGCTGAACCGGTAGGACGTACAGGCTTCGGCCTGCGTGAACGACCGTCACTCGGGGACGCGTCTAAACCGATTGACTCCGACGCATCGGCCACTGGCACCTTCGGTGCGGCGGTTTTCGTTGACCTTGCGGGCGCTTTCTTTGGAGCTTTCTCGGGTGGCGCGACAGCCATCGAAGAATCGCCTTCCGTTGCCTTACTCGCTCTTTTGGCACGGTCTCGACGTTCCTCCTTGGCGCGTGGACTTGCCGGCCTAACACGAGCGCGCACACGGGCTTCGAGACGTACTCGACCGAATAAACCGGTCTTGCCCTCTTCTACAACTTCGATTTCTGCTTCGTCCTTCGCCACGCCAAGTTGATCGAGGGCCAGGTCAGTGGCCTCTTCGACGGTTTTTCCGGTGGTCTCTACCCACTCCATGTCATCGTCCTCGCTTATTTTTGTTCGCACCCGGCGGAAGATTTCGCCCTGGAGCATTGGATGACGCTTTCGCGTCTTTGGTCTCCTTCGCGTTGCGCGAGGAGGTGGGAATTTCTGTCAGTTTCTTTGCGTCAGACTTTGCAACGAGCGCTGCGTTTGACTTCTCTGAGGCCGCTTTAGCTGTTTCTTTTACTTGATCACGAATCGATTGTTTCTTTTCCGGGCGAACAGACTTTTTGACGGAAGATACTTCAATAGCTTCTTGTTCAGGAACGTGACGGGGAATAGTCTTCGCCAAAATTTCTTGCTGTCCAATGGTCCACAGATTTGACGCAAACCAGTACAGAACTAATCCGGCTGGCATGTTATAGGCGAAGATACCCATAAAGATTGGAAAAATCTTCATAATTTGCTGCATCTGGGCGGCCTGGCCAACTGGCGCCGGTTGGCGTTTTGTAGCCAAGTTTTGTTGTACCCATCCGCTCGCCGCGTAGACCACTACCAAGCCGATATAGGCAACGTTCTTGGTACTTGAAGCCGATTCTGCTAGATCGTAACCCCAGCTCAGAAGCCGTCCACCAGATTTGACGATCGAACGGTACATCTCTGAATCTTTGGAAAGGTAACTCGGTTGGGCGACGTGAATACCCAGCCAAGACAGTGGACCAGAAGACGAAAGCCCGCGAATAACTCTAAACAGACCAATGAATACCGGTATTTGCAAGATCAAGGGCAAACAGCCGGCAGCAGGATTGATGCCTTCCTGCTTGTAGAACTTCATCATTTCTTCGTTCAGCTTTTGACGATCGTCTTTATACTCAGCTTGCATTTTCTTTATTTGCGGCTGGACCCGGGCCATGGCGTTCATGGATCGCATCTGCTTAGCAGTTAAAGGAAACAAAATGAGGCGTACGGTCACCGTTAGGAGAATGATCGAGAAGCCGTAGCTTTTCGTGAAGCCGTAGAAAATGGAAAGGAGTGAACCGAGAGGTCTAAACATGCTGCCTACTGACGCGAAGGAACGGGGTCGAGACCAAATCCGCCACCGGGGCGGCATCGGCCAATACGGCGAATAGTCAACCAGCTTCCGCGGAGAGCGCCGAACCTGATGAGAGCCTCAGCACCATATGCCGAGCAAGACGGGTCGAAACGGCAGGGGCTCGAGCGTCCCCGTCGGAACGCCTGATACAACGCCACCCCAAGCAAAAGTGGTCGAGCTGCTAGGGAAGGCGACTCAGAATTTGGACATGCGATCGCCGGTTCTGAAGATGGCTCGGCGCTCATGCTGGATGCACCACGTTCTGGTCGAGCTTGTCAAGCTTCCCAAGCAACTCCACGAGATCGTCGGACAGTTGTTGATATCCGAGGCCGATCGCCCTTTTCGACGGACGAATTACCACGTCTACTGAGGTTGCCGGCAAGCTGGAGAGCGAGAGTGCTGATCGAAGTTGGCGGCGAATACGGTTGCGAGTCACGGCGTTACCCAGCGAAGTTGGTAGGGCAAATCCAACTCTTGGGGGATTCATCGTGACCACCGCGCGAGCTGAAAGGACGCTTGAGCGCACGCGGACACCCTGGGCACTAAGCACAGTAAATGAAGTACGACCGGTCAAGCGGCCTGCGGCCACGATGCCTTACGCGCTCAGTTTGGCGCGGCCCTTGGCTCGACGAGCCTTGAGCACACGACGGCCACCGGCCGTAGCCATGCGGGCGCGAAAGCCGTGCTTCTTTGCACGACGACGATTGTTTGGTTGGAACGTACGCTTCACCGGTAAACCTCCGAAAGACATCCCCGGCGAACTACGCAGGGCCGAACAGAACCCGTCAAGACTAGGGGAGAAAGCACCCTTCCGCAATCACTGTACGATTTTGATGTTGTTTGATGCCCTTTTATGTTCGTCAGCCTTTTTGCGCCTAGGCACGAAAACCTACGACCGACCCACCTCTCGAACGCGACGTCAACGGGGATGGTAGGTTCCGTCCTCCATAAGCGTGCCATGGGTTTTCCCACAGGCTTGTTTATAGCGATCGAGTAATCAGTGCTCATACGATGTCCACACCTGTGGAGATCGTTGTGGATAAACCGAGGGTTCTTCATGGAAGGTAACGAAGCAGCGGCAAACTGGTCCGAATTTTGCGCGCGTCTGCGAACCCGTTTACCCGAAGCTACCTGGAACAATAACTTTGCCAGCGCACAGCCCCTAGTTTTGGATGACGTCCGCCTCGTGATAGGTGTCGCACACTCAATTGCGAAAGAGCGCATCGAAAGTCGTTATCTCGACGTCCTCCAGGAGGTTGCATTCGAGACAACTGGGCAGATGCCGGAGGTGTCAATTGAGGTCATCGATTCTCAAGTAGTTCCCGGCGAGGCGTTTGTTGCCGTAGCGGGGGTACCCAAAACGCTTGCCGAAGCAAACCAAGCGGAACGCCCCTCGGCTCCCATTCAGCAATCGATGGCGTTGACAGGTGATTTAGTGCTGAACCCGCGTTACACCTTTGACGATTTTGTCATAGGAGCCTCGAACCGTTTCGCACACGCCGCTGCGATGTCAGTGGCTGAAACCCCAGCTCGTTCTTACAATCCGCTGTTTATCTACGGTCAATCAGGGCTCGGGAAAACCCACCTTTTGCAGGCCATCGCGCACTATGTGAACGAGCAATATCCGGCAAGTCGCATTCGTTATGTTTCTACGGAGACCTTCGTCACTGAATTCGTCGACGCCATCAAAACCAACACAACGGGTGCGTTCAAACGCCGCTACCGTGATGATTGCGATGTGCTGTTGATTGACGACATCCAGTTCATGGAGGGTAAAGAGGGCACCCAGGAAGAGTTCTTCCATACGTTCAACTTCTTGCACCAGTCGGGCCGACAGATCATTATCTCTAGTGATCGGCCACCAAAGGCAATCGCCACGCTCGAGGAACGCCTCCGGAGCCGCTTTGAATGGGGATTGATTACCGACGTAACACCCCCAGAGTTAGAGACTCGGCTGGCGATCTTGCAAAAGAAGGCAGACCGGGAGCGTACCCACGTTCCGGCCGATGTACTTAACTTCATCGCCACCCACATAACGGGCAATATCCGTGAACTCGAAGGCGCCCTGAACCGTGTCTGCGCCTATGCCGGGCTCAATCGGGTGGCACTCGACCTAGCCATGGCCGAAACCGTTCTCGGTGATCTTATGAGCGGTAAGGAACCCCGTCCGGTGACTGCCAAGGCCATCATGAACGCCACGGCCGACATGTTTGGCTTTCCCATTGCCGAACTCACCGGTCAGAGCCGCCGTCGACCGTTAGTAACTGCCCGTCAAGTGGGCATGTACGTCTTTCGAGAGCTCACCGATTACAGCTACCCAATGATTGGGCGTGAGTTCGGCGATCGAGACCACACCACGGTTATTCATGCCGTCGAGAAGATCACCGAACAGATGAAGGAACGTCGAATGATTTTCGATCAAGTTTCAGAGCTGATTCGCATAATCAAGACGGGTGGATGAGCACTATGTTTGCTGCTGAAATGCCTGTTTCCACCACATCGTTTCTCACCGTGAGTGAGCAGAATTTGGGTCTTTCCGACGGTATGACCGGTGGGAAACGACCTTCAGAAGGCGTTTCAGTTGTGGGTAACTTTTCGGTCATCCCCAGCGAGTCGATCCACCCCGGGCTTGCCTGGGCAAACTGGGGAAAACCTGCGCGGGGCAACACCATCAATGACCTGGCGTTACATACGGGTATCCACAATCCACATGCCCTACTAACGTTATTACCAAATATCTCTCTTTCTATCTATAAAGGACTGCCGTGAAGTTCCGTTGCGAACGAGACGTACTGGTTGAAGCGTTTGGGACTGCTGCCCGAGCCGTAGCTTCACGCTCAGCAATGCCCGTGTTGTCGGGTGTCAGGATCGAGGTTCATGGCGACGAGTTGCGTCTAGCCGGGTCCGATTTGGATCTCACCATCACGGCTTCGGTGACCGTTAGCGGTGACGTCGACGGCATTGCGGTTTTGCCAGCCAAGTTGACATCGGACATTTTGCGAGCTCTCGAGGCTGGAGCCATCACGGTGACGGTCACGGCGGAGTCAGCACAAATTCAGGGTGGACGTTCGAACTTTTCGGTTCGAACGTTGCCTGCGGATGAGTTTCCGCGATTGCCAGAACCCGCCGAGGGTGGCGTAACCATCGCTTCTGGAGCCTTGGCCGACGCAATTAAGCAGGTCATTCCGTCGGCCAGTCACGATGACGCCCGCCCGATTCTGACCGGTGTGCTGATGGCTGCGGAGGCCGGCGGGCTCCGTTTGGCAGCTACAGACTCCTACCGCCTTGCCGTTCGTGACCTGCCTGGCCAGGTGGTTTTGCAGGAGGGCCAGACGGTTTTGGTTCCGAGCCGTGCTCTGGCTGAGGTCGGTCGTGTATTGGGTTCCGGCGACGTCACGTTGCATCTCGGTGAGCGTGAAGCGTCGTTCACGATTGGCTCAACCACGATCATGACCCGCTTGATTGAGGGCCAATATCCGCCTTACCGCAACTTGATCCCGGCCTCTATGGCAAACAAACTCACCGTCAATCGGTCGGCGTTTTTGGATGCGTTGCGTCGTGTACGTTTGCTGGCGAAGGATGCAACCCCGGTTCGCCTCAAGCTCAGCGAAGAACGATTCGAACTGGTTGCCATTACCCAAGACGTGGGCCAGGCAAACGAAGACATCGAAGCTACTTACGTTGGTAGCGAGCTCACCGTTGCGTTCAATCCGGAGTTTCTTATTGCCGGCGTTGATTCCGCAGTCGGAGAGTTTGTGACGTTAGAAACCATCGACAACTTGAAGCCAGCGGTTATTCGTTCCGTTGACCGGCCAGATTATCTCTACCTATTGATGCCGGTGCGTGTCTCCTAAATGATACGTGAACATAGTAAATAACCATATTCGCCTACGGTGTAGAAATCTCTAGGTAAACGTAGGGTTTTTAGAGATCGTGAACAACTAGCTGGGCCTAGCAAGGAGGGCGGCAGTTATGCATTTACGCCGCTTATGGCTTCGGGACTTCCGCAGCTATGAAGAACTCGAGCTTGACTTCGCTCCCGGGTTAACGGTGGTCGTTGGAGAGAACGGAACCGGGAAAACCAACCTGCTTGAAGCAGCGGGGTTCCTTTC
>JAYUVJ010000375.1:0-4645 GCA_043754155.1 Acidimicrobiia bacterium | reverse complement strand
GCGAAACGATTCGATTTGCTGATGCTGAACCTCCAGCTCGCATTTCTCAAAACTGAGTCCTCGTTTATTCGCTTACAGGCACAGGTGCGAAGCATTGCTGGTCTACTTGAGGAGCAATCGTCGATCCCGCTTGTGCACCAGCAGATGGAACTCATTGCCGATGTGCAAACCGACGAATGGTGGCAAGGCGTCAACCTGGTGATGTTGGAGCGAATCCGCACCCGGCTGCGTGGCTTGGTCGGCCTCCTCCCCAAAGGCAAACGACGAATCGTCTACACCGATTTTGCGGACACGATTGGCGACGGCGTTGAAGTTCTCTTGAGTGCGTTCACATCCGGCGGTTTTGAACGGTTCAAAGCCAAAGCACGAACCTATGTGCGCGAACATCGTGGCGAGATGGCCATCAAGAAGATCCACATGAACTGGCCAATCACTCCCGACGACGTTGAAGAGCTGAAGCGGGTGCTCATGGAGGTAGGCACGGATAGCGATCTAGAACGGGTTAAGACAGAGGTCGGTGGATTTGGGCTATTCGTACGCACACTTATTGGTTTGGATTTGTCGGCCGCACAGGAAGCACTCTCCGTATTCCTTGACCAGAAGCGCTACAATGCTAAACAGATTCACTATGTAGGCTTAGTCGTTCAGGAGCTCACGGCCAATGGCGTTGTTGACGCCCGGCGCTTCTACGACCCTCCCTATACCGACATCGCCCCCTCCGGCCCAGAGCACCTCTTCAGCGAAGGCGAAGTCATCGAACTCATCGGTGTGCTTAACCGAGTTCGCGATACCACTGCCGCCGCCTAAGCCAACCGGTTGCGAGCGGCCGAACACCGTCGGATTCTACGAGCCTCCGATACCGACATCGCCCCTCCGGCCCGGAGCATCTTTTCAGCGAAGGCGAAGCATCGACCGATCGATAATTCAGGCAACCCTACATGGCAAAAGACTCTTCGCTGTCAAGCTCTTGTCTTCTGACCTGAACGAGTGCTGGGGGTTCTGCAACATTTCCGGCTTCTTAAACTGGTTCATGCAATCGTGCCTTCTGAAGGGGTTTCGATTGCGAGAGGGGGCACAAGAAGGACCGGAAAATTGATCTGGTTTTCTCGCAGGGTAATTTGACAGATCGAACGTTTGTTTGTATAATGTGAATATGAATTCGGAACGATCTTCACGCATGAATGTGCTTGCTGAACGTCTTCGTTCTCTTGATAAGTCGCTATCACGGCTAACCGCTGAGCGGCTCAAAGTCTTGGCAGAAATCGCCAAGCTTGATGCCGAAGATGGCGCCTCGGAACGGCAAACGGCAAGTCGAGTAGCACGGCTTATCTCAGGTACTCCAAAGCAAGCGGCCAGCGAGTTAGCCATGGCAAAACAAGTGTCCACGCTGCCTACCGTTGCGGATGCGCACGCCAGGGGCGAGCTTTCCAACGGACAACTTGGTGCGGTGGCGGAAATTGCGGCGGCAAGCTCAGAAGGCGAGGCTCTGGAGTTGGCGAAAACGGGAACCTCTTCGCAGCTACACCAGCGAGCGGCAGTATGCCGGGGCAAGTTGTTTGAAGAACGGCGCAACGCCCATAAAGCTCGCTATCTTGCCTTCAAACCTGAAGGAGATGGGCAGTCAACTCGAATTCACGGTCGGCTTCCCTTCGCTGAATGCAAGCAACTCGAAATGCAGTTGCGCAAAATCGCTGACCGATTGAACCTCGGCGACAAAGAACGCCCCTCTCCAAGTGCCCGTATGGCCGATGCGCTCTTGATCCTCACCAAACATAATCCGTCGCAAGCTCTGCATGACCACGAAGCGCAAGCCAGCCGAAATACGCAAGCTACGAGCACTCAAACGGAAGCAGCGAAGAGTACTCCCACTCAACCAACGAACGGTTCGAGCGGTGATACTTCGGCTGGGGAACCAACTGCCGCCACGAATCGAACCGGTACATCGAGCCAATCGCAAACCCGGCCAAAGCTTTATGCACTTAGATCAAATGCAGCCGGGGCGGCACAGTCATCCAAACCCGCAACAACCACAACCAACCGACAAACTGAAACACCATCGTCAAACACCGTCGAGCCGGTTACAGCACCCGAACCGCCGGGCCTCCTCACCGACCAGCAAGCAGGATCGGGAACACCAACACCTGCACCTTGGCCCACAGGTATCTCAAAACCCGTGATCGACTACGACGAAGAACCTTTCCCTGAAATCGACAGTGACACCGACGCTTACTTCCAAGGCGACAGCGAAACAAACGATGAAAGAAACGATGAAACAAGCGATGAAGCAGACGATGAAGTGAGCGACAGTGCCTTGGCAACGATCAATCACGTTGTTGTGCAGCGTGCGGATACTCGGCTGATTATTCATTGGAATGCCCAAACCGGTTCGATCAACTTCGAAAATGGACCAGCGATCGATCATCCGCGGTTGCAAGCGCTACTTTGCGATGCACGGATCGATATTCAGCATTGCGATGCCAACGGCCTACCAACCGGATTGATCACTACGGCGCATCACTCGAATTGGCGACAAGATCGGTACCTAGCGTTTCGCGATGGTCCTTGCCGTATCCCAGAGTGTGAAGGGATCGGAAAAACCCAGGCCCACCACATTTTCGAAGACCGAATCGACCGGGTCACCTCAGTGGAATACATGATAAATGTATGCGCTCGCTGCCATCAAGAACATCACGATGGGACCTTCTCCATCAGCGGAAAGCCCGAGCAAACAACAACGTTCACTTACCAAGATGGCACGATCCTGTACTCACCTGCACGACCTCTGCCGGGCAACCTAAAAAACCCAAAACCCATACCCCTAACCAAACACGCTCCTCAAAATGACGAAACGGTGCTGTTCAGTATGTCCGCATAGAATTGACAGATGAAATGGAGATACCATTCCAGCGACCTTCCGAGGAACGATTGAGTAGTTGGCACCTCGAGTGGAGACGGTTCGTTGATGTGGACCATTCTCGCAAGACTTTGCTTTCGAGATGCTCGGTCTATTCGCACACACAGCAATCGAGCAACCCAACAATCGAGCAACCCAGCAACCCAGCAACCCCAGCAAACCAACGAGTCAACATTGGTTTCATTGGGACTGTTTCTGCTCGCCGGGTAGGATCAGAAGGGCAAAACTTCAGCGCAGGAACAGGGGCAGTGAAATGTTTGATCTGATTTTGTGTAACGGAACCGTGGTTGATGGGACGGGTGCTGCAGCGTTTACGGGCGACGTGGGCGTGAAGGATGGCGTGATCACCCACATGGGTGCATCATTGGCTGCGCAGGTTGCCAATACCCGCGAGGTGATCGATGCTACTGGGCACACCATTACACCCGGGTTCGTCGACGTGCATACCCATTACGACGGCCAAGTCACCTGGGATTCGCTGCTTGAACCTTCATCCGCCCATGGGGTTACCACCGTCATCACCGGGAATTGCGGGGTAGGTTTCGCACCGGTCCGGCCCGGATCACAGGCTTGGTTGGTGCAGCTGATGGAGGGCGTGGAAGACATCCCCGGCACCGCACTTCATGAAGGGATCAGTTGGGATTGGGAGTCGTTCCCCGAGTACCTAGATGCCATCGAACCACGCCGTTGGTCCATGGATGTTGGCGCGTTTCTCCCCCACGGCGCTCTACGTGGATATGTGATGGGCGAACGCGGTGCCGCTAACGAAAACGCCACCTCGGATGACAACGCGCAAATGGCTCAGCTCGTAAGGGAGGCCATTGCGGCGGGTGCATTCGGATTTTCCTCATCAAGGACTGTCGGGCATAAGTCTGCCGATGGGCGTCCGGTACCAGGAACCTACGCCGCGTTTGATGAACTTGCGGCCATCGCTCAGGCGGTTGTGCAAGGTGGCGGCGGATTATTGGAATTTGCACCGGCCATGCTCGAAGGCGGTGGACCGCAACCGGTTGAAGAAGTAGAATTGATGGCTCAGCTCTCACGCGAATCTGGTCTGCTCACCACGTTCTTGCTACTGCAAAACCGTCCGAGCCCAACCATGTGGCGCACGCAGCTCGATGCTATGGCTATCGCCAATTCCTCAGGTGCACGCATGCTGGCCCAAGTCGCCGGTCGGCCTTTTGGCGTTCTAGTCGGCTTCGGTTCCTACCATCCATTCCAACGTCGTCCAACCTTTCTTGAATTGGCTGCACGCTTACCATTTGCCGAATTGGTACTTGAACTTCGCAAGACCTCTGTGCGCGAAACAATTCTGGCCGAAACCGATACGCCAGTGAAGCCCAACGTGAACTTCGACGCAATGCCCGAGTTCATCATGATGTCCCTTGATCGCCTGTACCCGTTGGGTGACGATGTGGACTACGAGCCCGCACAATCACTCGCGGTTTCATCCCAAATCGCGGCAACCGGCGCAGACCCTTTCCGGCTCATATACGACCACTGCTGCAACTTCGAAGGTGAAGGTTTCTTCGTCCTCCCGTTCCTTGGCTATGCCGACGGGAACCACGACGCCCTCTACGAAATGCTCAACGCTCCCGACACCGTCTTGGGCCTGGCCGATGGTGGTGCGCATTGCCGAATGATTTGCGATGCTTCACAGCCCACCTCCATGATGACCCATTGGGTCCGTGATCGCACACGAGGCCCGCGGCTCGATGTGGTTACTGCAGT
>JAYUVJ010000374.1:0-4400 GCA_043754155.1 Acidimicrobiia bacterium | reverse complement strand
AACACCACGAAGCGGGCGACCAATTGGTAGTGGATCGATCAGTTCGCTACCAGCCGTGAACCGGTGAGCAAAGGCCCAAACCGTGGTTTCCGTCGGCCCATACAAATTGGTGAGAATGGGCACTTTGCGGAGCAGGTCACGAGCAAGTGTTGCAGTGAGTACTTCGCCACCGACAAAGAGTTCTTTGAGCAAAGCAAGACCATTGCGATCGGTTGTGTCCGACAACAACATTGATGCACGCGTAGGAGTTATCTGCAAGTGTGTGATCTTATGCGTACTGATTAATTGGCCAATGGCACCGGGCGCCGGTCGTTCAGGAGCCAAAACGATGGACCACCCTCGGCTTAGCGTCCAGAGCAGTTCCACAACGGAGGGGTCAAACGAAAGCGAAGTAAGCCCCAGCCATACGCCTGCGGGTTCTGGCGGTACCAAATCGTCCCACTCGGAGAGAAATGCATTCAAGTTCCCGTGGGTGATCCGTACACCTTTAGGTTTTCCCGTAGAACCCGATGTGTAGATTACATAGGCAAGCTCCTGGTCGAACGGGGCGTGGTGAAGCTTCGGGACGCTTTGCGGTCTGCGAATTACTCCATGCCAACCTGGGGGCTCAATCCAAAGAGCACCCTCGAACTCTTGAGTTTCACGGTTTTTACTACCAAGCAGAACGGTGACCCCCAAATCAGCGACCATATATTCACGGCGCGCCAACGGATAGTTCGGGTCGAGGGGAACGTAGGCCGCACCAATTTCATGGATGGCAAATAGAGCTGCCACCTGATCGATCGATCGGGGAAGGCAATTGCCAACCATGGAACCCGCGATAACACCGGCCTCGCTAAGCCGGTCACACCAGGCGTCGATTCGATAGAGCAGGCCCAACCCATCGACACTGCGACCGCTGGCTTCTTGGATGGCGAGATCGTGAGGTTTCGCCGTCCAGACGCGCCGAACTTGGCCCGCCAAGGACCGGTTTCGAAGTTCAGGGGAAGAGTTCGCCAAAGTCACGATGAAGTCCTATCGGCAGCATACGGCCGCGGGTTCACTTCGTTAGCCAACAAACTGAGACAATTCAGGAGATTCTCTATACCTCACGCACAGTGATGGAACTGTGGCGGGTCACGTTCGCTTTTGGATTCGGGCCCACTCGTCTTTGAGGGTGACCGTACGGTGGAAGACCGGCCCCACTCCTGACATCTCCGCTGACGTTTTAGCTGACACCTCGGGTGACATCTCGGCTCGCATTTCGGCTGACATCTCGGCTGCTTTGGCTGACATCTTGGCTGGCGTTTTGGCTGACGGCTCGGCTGACGTTTCGGGTGACGTCTCGTCTGACACCTCGGCTGGCGTTTGCGCTCGCATCTCGTCTGACAATTCGGCTGGCGTTTTGGCTGACCTCTCGGCTGCTTTGGCTGACATCTCGTCTGACACCTCGGCTGGCGTTTGCGCTCGCATTTCGGCTGGCGTTTCGGGTGACATCTCGGCTGGCGTTTCGAGTGACGCCTGTGGTGACGCCTGTGGTGCCGTCTCGGATGCCGTCTCCGCTGAGGTTTCCGCGCAGAAGTAACCAAGCCGTTCAAACTGGACAACCTCGCCGTTGACAGCCGCGGCAAGCGCCGGTTCAACCTGGGCCTGGAGCACGTTGATGGAATCCGGGTTTAGGAACTCCAGAGGGTCTTTGCCTTCGTGGTTTCCCGGGTTGGGATCGGTAAAGAGATGGGCATATTCGCGGACTTCAACCTGTGCGGCATGCTCGGCGGAGACCCAATGCAGCGTGGTTTTGACTTTGCGTCCGTCGGGGGCTTGTCCGCCAGCCGTTAACGGGTCATAGGTGGCCCGCAGTTCGGTGACGTTGCCATCAGCGTCCTTTATGACTCCCGTGCAGGTTAGAAAGTACGCATAGCGAAGCCGCACTTCGTTCCCGGGGTACAAGCGGAAGAATTTGGGGGCCGGAACCTCCATAAAGTCCTCGGCCTCCATATACAGCGTGCGCGAAAACGGAATCTTGCGCGATCCAGCTTCGGGATCTTCGGGATTGTTCACGGCATCGAGCCATTCAACTTGGCCTTCGGGGTAGTTCTCAATAACCACCTTTATGGGGCGCAACACGGCCATACGCCTGACGGCGATCTTGTTGAGCTCGTTGCGGACGAAGTACTCCAACAGTTCGATCTCATGGGTGGAGTTCATCTTGCCCACACCAATATGCGCGCAGAATGCCCGCAATGCTGCTGCGGGATAACCGCGTTTACGCATTCCTCGAAGCGTTGGCATGCGAGGATCGTCCCAGCCAGTAACGGTCTGTTCACGTACGAGTTGTAGCAACTTACGCTTGGACATCAACGTGTAGGTGAGGGCCAGGCGGGCGAACTCGTACTGGCGGGGCCGGGTGGTTGGCAGCGGCAGACGATCGAGGTACCAGTCATAGAGCGCACGATGGGCATCGAATTCCAGCGTGCACACCGAATGCGTGATGCCCTCAAGTGCGTCGGACTGACCATGCGCCCAGTCATAGGTGGGATAGATGCACCATGCGTTGCCGGTTCGGTGATGTTCGATATGGCGGATGCGGTACATGATGGGATCGCGGAGCTGACCGTTGGGATCGGCCATATTGATCTTGGCTCGCAGCACCTTTTCGCCGTCTTTGAAATCCCCAGCGCGCATACGATCAAAAAGGCTGAGGTTTTCTTCGGGGCTACGATCGCGGAAAGGCGAGTTGGTTCCCGGTTCGGTTATTGACCCGCGGGTTGCCGCGATGGTTTCGGCGTTCTGATCGTCAACATAGGCGTCGCCGGTGTTGATGAGGATCTTGGCCCATTCGAAGAGTTGCTCGAACTTGTCGGAGGCGTACTGAACTTCGCCGTTCCATGCAAAACCGAGCCATTTCACATCTTCGAGAATGCCGTCGACATAGTCACTCTCTTCTGCGGCCGGGTTCGTGTCGTCCATCCGCAGGTTGCACGTGCCACCGAAATCTGCAGCTGCGCCAAAGTTCAGGCAAATCGATTTGGCATGACCGACGTGTAGATACCCATTAGGTTCCGGCGGAAACCGGGTTAACACCACACCACCGTTGACTCCCGCAGCCACATCACGCTGGATCTGCTCACGAATAAAGTCGTTGTTGGGCAGTTCAGTGGCAGTGGGGTTGGTCATGTGAGGCCTTGATCGCTTGTTCGGGGACGAGCTTTCAAGAATAGACGGGACCGACTCGCAGGTTTCGACGACTTATCTACCCGAGCGCCCAGGAGTCGGAGCTCCCCACCCGCCGGACACAAAAAATCGTCGTCACGATACCTCCCGTAGCAAAAGCGCACATCAACAATCGTCGTCACGATACCTCCCGTAGCAAAAGCGCACATCAACAATCGTCGTCACGATACCTTCCGTGGCGAAAGTGCACGCTTGTGTGCGGTTCTGCACGTGTATGTCCGCACGCGAGCGTGCACTTCCGCACGCGCGGTGAGGGGGTGGGGGTTTCAAGTGGTGGTACCTTCCGTGGCGAAAGTGCACGTCAACAATCGTCGTCACGATACCTTCCGTGGCGAAAGTGCACGCTTGTGTGCGGTTCTGCACGTGTATATCCGCACGCGAGCGTGCACTTCCGCACGCGCGGTTAGGGGGTGGGGGTTTCAAGTGGTGGTAGCCACCCTCGTGCCTTCACCTCCAAGCCACGAAAGAAACTTCTTTGATGCCATTGCTTTCGAGTAGCGCAGTGAACGTCGCTGCGTCCACCTCCTGGACGCCATGAACAACTTCTTCAATTTCGCCCAAACCCAGTTCGGCAGGCTGTTCATTGCGAACCAGGCCTTAGCGTTTGTATCCAAAAGACGCTCGGCGCAAATTGGAGTCCAAGGGTTTGTGCGACAGTGGCTATCACCCAGCGACCGTCGACCACACGGGTTCTTTACAAGGAGATTGTGGCGCTGAGGCCCGAATGGCACTCCGACGAAGACAACGGTGGTGCAATTAAAGTGGTGAAATGTCGACGGTTGAAGCCCTGGTGGGTAGCGACAAACGCCTTCGGTTGGTCGCTGAGGATCTGGTGCGGCACTTCGAAGACTTGGTTGCCGCTGTTGAAGGCAAAGCTTTGGTGGTGTGCATGAGCCGCCAAATTTGCGTGAAGCGTACATTTCCTGCCCATTCAACGTTTCATAGGCTGAAATCTCAGGCGGAGAGTTCGATCAGCTTGAGGAGCGTGTTGAGATTGCGCGTAGTGGAGATGGTTTTGAGTTTGCGGTCGATCAGCGCTGATGTGAGCTTGGTTTGACCGAAACCATTAGGATAGTAGGCGTACATAGTGGTACCGTCGATCACGAACTGTTCCGGTTCTGGATTGGCAGTACGCAATGCCGTGACTTCTAAGGGGCTTGGCTCGGAGTCGAGGAACGTGATGGCAA
>JAYUVJ010000373.1:0-3145 GCA_043754155.1 Acidimicrobiia bacterium | reverse complement strand
GCCGATGCACTAAGGTTTTAGCTCGGTTGAGTTCAGTTTTCGACCGCGAACAACTATTGGAACTTGAAAGAGGAATGAATCATCGTGTTGGTGTGGATGGATTTGGAGATGACCGGGCTGATTCCGAGCCGCGATGTTGTGGTGGAAATCGCCACCATCATTACCGACGATGATCTCAATGTTGTTGCCGAAGGTCCAGATCTGGTTATTCACGCCACCGATGATCAGCTTTACGGGATGGATGAAGTCGTCGTCAACATGCACACTCGAAGCGGTTTGCTTGAGTTGATCAAAACGTCAACGATCACCGTTGCCGAAGCCGAAGCGCAAACGCTGGCCTTCCTGAAGGAACACATCACCGAGGCCAACAGCATCCCGCTGTGCGGTAATTCGATTGGAACCGATCGCAGTTTCCTAAGCGTGTATATGACTTCGATCGACGACTACCTGCACTACCGCAACGTTGATGTGTCCACCATTAAGGAACTAGCTCGACGCTGGAATCCCGAGATCCTCAAGAAGGCCCCTCGCAAAGCTGGCGGCCACCGGGCCCTCGATGACATCCGCGAAAGTATCGAAGAACTCCGCTATTACCGAGAAGCGCTGTTCACGAAGCCTTAGAGGAACTCGGATAAACCTTTCGTCGATTGCAAATCTCGGGCACCCGCAGCGCTGTATAAACAAGCCGCCTCGACTGATGAACTCGCCAGCCGCTCGCCAACGAGGGTTAGCCAACCAATAGCTTCCTGGAAGCCACTTGGACCCACCATTCCCCAAATCTTGTCGGCAGGTGCGGCAGTAATTCGGGAGACTGAGATAGTGGACATACCACCAGTATCTCCCGGGTTGCCTATGTGCGTAGTGTCACGGGTGAGAGGTCTTTAGCGGTTGCGGATCGTGGACGGTCGTGATCAATTCCACTAAAACGCCATGGGTCTCATGGCTAGCCACGAAATCCACCAGAGTGAGTAGCTCAGAGCACTGGACAGATTCCACCCTTCTCAATAAGAGTGCGTGTGACGAAATAGTGCCAATGTGGCTGAATGCTGCGTCACTAATCTGCCACGGTGACAGCATTTCGCTCACGGATGAGCAATACGTCCCGGTCTGCCGGAGCCGCCCGAGGTGCTGGCATGCAAGAATCGACGGCCCAACATGGAACGTCTCGTCCGCCTTCGCCCGTGGCAAAAAGCCGCACTGGATGCCTTCGAGGCTCATACGCGTCCCGATTTCCTTGCGGTGGCAACCCCTGGAGCTGGGAAGACCACCTTCGCCCTGATGGCCGCCCTACGAGCCATGCGAGCCCGCACGGTCAAACGAGTCGTCGTAGTGGCCCCAACCGCGCACTTAAAGTCCCAGTGGGCTCAAGCCGCCGCACGATTCCGCCTACAACTCGACCCGGCATGGGCAGCATCATCGGGCCGCCTCCCACCCGACATGCATGGCATCGTAACCACCTACCAACAGGTCGCTTCTAGCGCCGAATCCCTACGAGCACTTACGGCTGATGCCTTTGTCATTCTCGACGAAATTCACCACGCTTCCGACGACCGCGCCTGGGGGGAAGCAATTCGCATGGCCTTCGATCCCGCGGCGAAACGCTTGGCACTTTCAGGAACCCCCTTCCGATCCGACACCGGGGCTATTCCGTTTGTGGAGTATCTCCTGGAGGAGGCCATCGCCAACTACGAATACGGATACGACGACGCGCTGGCCGATGGAGGCGTGGTTCGCCCCGCGTACTTCCCGCGCATCAACGGCTTCATGGAATGGGTGGCGCCCGACGGTGGTTTGAACTCCGCCTCCTTTGATGATGCGCTAGATCGCACCAAATCTGCACAACGTTTGCGGACCGCACTTTCCGCCGACGGTGAATGGCTACCCGCCGTTCTTTCCCAAGCCCATGACCGGTTGATGAAGCTACGCGAGCGCGTACCCAATGCTGGTGGGTTGGTGATTGCCACGGATCAAGATCACGCTCGCGCTATCTCTGAGATGATGCGCACCCGTTTACGCGTGACTCCCACGCTCGCACTATCTGATGACCCCAATGCTTCAGATCGAATTGCCCATTTCGCCAATGGCACGCAGCCTTGGATTGTGGCCGTGCGTATGGTTTCTGAGGGCGTCGACATTCCCCGCTTAGGAATTGGAGTCTTTGCGACGACGACCACTACCGAACTGTTCTTCCGGCAAGCAGTTGGTCGTTTGGTTCGATGGAATCGCGGGCAACGCCGACAAAAAGCGTACCTTTTCATTCCCGATGATCCACGGCTTCGTACGTATGCATTCCAAATCGCCGAGAAACGCAGACACTCACTTCGTAAGCGCGCTGAAGATGCAGGCGATGCCCTCGATGGCCCACGTGAAACCGATCCAACCGAGCTTGATAAGCAGGTTGGCGAGCCCGATGAGCAGATGTCACTGTTCGCCGCGCTGTCTGCGGTTGTAACCGATGGCGACCATCCAGTGCAGAGCGTGTTCGACGATGATTACGAAGACGATGTTGATGCCGGGCTCGACGAACAGGGTGACGCCATCATGCCTGTCGACGTAGATCCCGACGCGTACATGATCGACCTAATTGACCTCACGACGGGCTTACAGGGCACCTTATTTGGCGGAGGGCCAGCCGCCGATTCCGGGGGCCTAAGCCGCTACGAGCAGAAGCAAGCAATGCGCCTAGAAAACGCTGAGCTCACCCGCGAACTAGCCCGATTCACCAACCTCGGCCATGCCCAAATCAACGGTCAACTCAACCGCGCTTCAGGCGTAACCCGCATCGACGAAGCCACCGTCGAACAACTCATCAAGCGAGCCGAAGAAGCCAAAAAGTGGCTTAAGCGCCTGTAGCGAGAGGTTTGGCCGATTGGTGCTACTTCGATTTGGCTAAGCGATCCACGAGTACTTCTTGCTGAAACATCAACGGAATCGGTGGGCCCATTGGGCTGGAGGACTTCGGTGGTTTCGGTGGTTTCGGCCCACCTTTGGTTGCGAACTGCGCCAAGAGCGTGGGGTCAATCGAGCCGGTTTCATTTGTGGGCGACTTCTATTGGTGTCAAGCGGTTTTTTGGGTGTGTAGCCAGTGGTGGTATCGGTTGGTGAGTTCGTTGTCGTGGAGGAGTCCGCGTTCGATTCGTGAGAG